>NZ_JAAOHT010000006.1:0-95983 GCF_011440255.1 Haloarcula sp. JP-Z28
CTGGCGACATGGCGCCAGCAGGGACGCAATCCATATGACGAGCTCAAGCGAGTCTCCCGGAACAACGAGATGATTTCACGAGATCAGGCTGTGCCGGCCGTTGAGTCCTCGGGGTAAACACGTACCAATTGAGTATGCTGACTTCTTTGTGCCACTCTTGTAGTCGAGGAGTCGGGTCGGGCTGTGAACGAGGTCGATCTTACCCTTCAACCCGAGATCAGTGTTCTCGAACCAGCGTTCGGTGTGCGACGCATCGATGGGGCGGTCGTAATACTCGGCGAAAAAGTTCTCTCCCCAACCACCGTCAGGCGTCACCAGGCCGTCACCGTGAGGCGAGTTTGCATCGAGGAATTCAACGATGGTCTGGAGGCCGACGCGGTACTTGGTGAGTCGGACTTCCCGGTCGACGCCTCGGAGGAACGGGTCGACTTCGTCGAGAATGACTGCGGCTACATCGTCGAGTGTATCAGACGTGATGACGTCCGGATGCGAGACATAGAACTCCGCAAAGTCGTGGAACAGGTTCCCTTCCCTAAAGTGGTCCTTGTCCGGGTTGTCGACGAGGCGACTGAAGAAGTAATCGCGGGGTGAGTTGACGTAGGAGTTCAGGCTCGACTGGCTGAGTGCGGTGACTTCCTCGGGAGAGACATCGAGTGGTTCTTTTTCGAATCCGTCCTGTGTCGTTCGAGACGCCCGTGAATGCTGCAGTGAGTCCAAGTCACCGAATCGGTCGAACTCCTCGTCAAACAGTTCCTCGAAGTACAGGCATGGAGTGACGGGCGTCCCACCGGCAGTGTCCTGCACGAGGTAGTACTGGTCGACACCGTTCTGCAGGAGGAGTTGGAACTGACGGATGTTGCGCTCGAACTCCTGGTCTCTGTCGACCCACGGGCGACGGGGGGACGAATGTGTCCAGCCTTCGTCGAGGCCGAGATAGAACACGACGGCACGGTCGACATGAGCAGCCGATTTTGCATCCGCCAATAGGACACCTTCGTTCTCCCGATCCACAGGCACTTCGTACGACTGCAAGTAGAACTCAAGACGGTCAACCGCCGGTTCGGTGACGGCGTCGTCAAGGAGGCCGAGCGTCGCGAGTTCCTCTCTGAAGGGGTCGATAGAGGCATCCGTGACTGCTTCGTATTCGTCGATGGCCTCCTCGAATGTGCGGGCACGAATCTCATCACGGAACTCGAGGAGCCAGTCTACTTCCGGGCGGTCAAGGTCGTAGAGACGCTTCTCGTCGTGCTCGATGTCGACGGGCATCCCGAGCTGGGTGAGGAGTGGTCGAACATCGCCTACTCGCGTATCTTGGCCAGCGTGGGCACTTCGAAGGAGCTGTAGAAATGCGCGGTGATGGGCATCGTCATTGAACCCCGGACCGCCGTAGTATGGAATCTCTGCAGCTTCCAACGCCGATTCAATGAGCGAGGAATATTGGCTAGCTGCATCGAGGACGACAGCCACGTCGTCGGCGTTCTCCGGCGTGACCGTATCGAGGACCGCGTCGACGATTGCGGCCGGTGAGTCGAGAATGCGGAAGGATGGATGATCGAATGACTCCTCGGTGAACGGGTCGACCGTCTCGTAGTCTGGGGGAAGGATCGAGCGTTCGAGTTCGGTAAGCTGCTTGAAGCCGACGACAGCGACCGACGTGTCGGCTTCGATGCTGTACTCGGTGAGACGTTTGGATGTCGTGTCCATCTCTGCGATACAGTCGACAGCAGTGTGCGTTGCCGTCGTCGCGAACTGCTCGCAGTCCAGAACAGCGTCAGCTGCCCCCTGATACTCCCAGCACTGGAGGATGTTCCCGACCGCATAGGACGCCTCCTTCCAGTTGAGATCAGTCGTCTCGATGATTTCGAGGAACGCGAGTCGATCCTCGGCCTGTTCTCGGCGTCGGGCAGCCAGGCGCCGTGGTGTGATCGCGAATGGCCCGAAGTGAGGTTGGTCAAGACGCCGGTTCAGGGCACTCGCCATCGGCGCATCCGGCACGAGCACAAGGTCGAAATCCTTGCATTCCTCGTAGAGAGAATCGATAGACTTCGCTCGTGTAATTGACACGGACTAGCGAACTCAAGTGGATTGTAAATATGTATCGCTGAGCAGACATTCGGGAGTATGATAACAACCAGGCACATCGGACTACACAACAGATGATATCTCGTGCAAAACTGAACCGTTGGACACATTCAGAAACTGCAAATCAAGAAGAAGCTCGAGATACCAACCGCGAACTCCGGGATGATCTAGAAGAAGGTGGCCTCCAGGGTGTCAGTGAAGGGTTAGAATTCGCCACCCTCCTCCAAGGTTCGTACCGGAACACGACCATGGTGTACAATTCCGGTGACGTAGACATTCTTGTCATTCGGACAGACACCTTCCATGCGGATTTTTCTCACGTCCCTGATCACGCCGCCAGCCATGCCCCTGATCGAAATCCACAGCAGATGTTCGAGGAGCATGCCGAAGGCGTGTATCGAACCCTCCAAGCCCAATACGGGACACGCAACGTCGAACGTGGTGAGAAGGCAATCGAAGTGGACAGTGATGAGTTGCCCCTTGGAGCCGATGTCGTTCCCTGTCTCCAGTATCGACGATTTTGGTCACGCCAGCCAGGAAACCACATGAAAGGAATTGTATTCTGGACTCCAGACGGGACGAAGATCATCAATTTCCCACGCCGTCATCGAATCATGGGCACCAGGTACAACGAATACACAAACGGGAACTACAAACCAACGATTCGTATTTTCAAGAACTTCAGGAATACACTCGCCGAGAACGGCGCTATTGAGAAAGAAAACGCCGCCTCATACTTCATCGAGTGTCTCCTCTCAAACGTCGAGACTGCCACAATCGCAAAGGATGATATTCGCGATCGAGTGGAAGGAATACTCGACGAACTCGAAGCCGACTCCGCAGAAGGATTCCCTGACTATACTGTACAGCATGGGATGCAACCGTTGTTTGGTGACGAGACGACCCAGTGGGATGTCGAACACGCCAGAGCGTTCGTCACCGAGGCCAGACGCTTCTATGAAGAGGATTAGTAGCGATGCATACCTACTCAACAGACAACGACAATAGGCCGACTGTATACGGTATTCTTGGATTCGCAGCCTATGCAGCCGCCCTTGTCGTGGGATGGCTTTCAACAACGCTCAGTGCAGTCATACCAGCAGTCGCGGGCATTACGATCTCCTGGGGAGTGGGATTTACCCTTCTTACAGCGACGTTCAGCCGGTTCATCTGGAAGACAAGAATCGCCCGCACAATAGGAGCGTCAAAAGTTCCTGATTTCAACGGTGAGTGGACAGGATATGTGAAAACCTCGTATGAAGGCGTCATTCCGGATGATGCGCTTCACGCGTCGAACGACCCGAACGCGGAAATGCAGCGGGTCGCAGCGACGCTACGAATCACTCAGACATGGCGGAAAATTAGCATCCACCTGGAGACCGACAATTCCGAGTCAGACAGTACTGGCGCAACCGTATTGACTGAAGATGGGCGTTGGCCGAGCCTCAACTACCAGTATGAGAACGATCCAGACCCAGATTCAGCGTCTTCGATGACAAGACACTACGGAACCGCGGACTTAGCTTTAAAGACAGACTCTGACGAAACAGTACTAGAGGGATTCTATTACACAGGTCCTGGCCGTGAGAACTACGGAGAAATGTACTTCGTGAAATCGGAGTGAATGCTCAGTTCACTCTATACAGTTCCAGTATCCCATGGGTTCCCCGCTGATCAGGGCGGTTGTAGTACTTTCCTTCGAGTTTGTCTTCGCGCTCATCGTATTCTAAGATAGCAGTCCCATAATGTGGGTCAAGCTCTTCGTTGGTGGTACTCCCATCATTCCAGTAGTTATACGAGAGTGTCGGCCAGGCTTTTTCTTTGACCAAGATCGTCGCTGCTCGGCTATGTGAAGGAGACTCCGGCCCATCCAATGAAACACGTATCTTATCCCAGGTCTGGTTAATCTCGATACTGGTTTCCTGCTTTGTCAGTCCCTCAATCTGGCGTCCATTGTCAACAATCTGCTCGTCGGGGATGAGGTCCGCGTCGACGGAGGTGTACAGATGTCCTTCCCATGTACCATTCAAGTTCGGAACAGCGACCACACCCTTATCGTGTAACCACTCCCACTTCCAGAGATATCTCGTGAAACCGAAGTAGAGTGCGGATGAGACAACGCCCATCGAAAATCCGAGTACAGGACCAAAAACGCTGATTCCTCCAAGGTAAATCACTGCCGTAGCGATACCGATTACGATGTATCGCTGATGGCGATTCGGTTGGTCAGTGGAAAAGTTGTGCATTCTTCCGTTTGCTGTACCAGTCGTCCCACATTTCTCGGAGACGGGTTATGAGTTCGTCTGCTTCGTCAGTACTCCACTGCGTGTTGCTATCGCCAAATAGAGATTCCATTTCGGAAACCTGATCAAAGGTCGAAAAGTCCGCATCGTCTAAGTACGATAGCGTTTCATCGAATCGATCTGACCGGCTGGCCCGCTTTAGGATACTCTCTGGAACGTTGTAGATGAGACACTCGATCCCGTACGAGTGAGCATCAATCGTCCAAAGAGTATCGAAATGGTTGTTGTAGTAATAGCGTGCGTTCTTGAATATACGGACGGTCTCCTTGTAGTTCGAGTGCATTTCCCGTCCGTTCTCGCGGTGAATCTTAGGGAAGTTGATTACACGATCGTTGCCGTTCTGCGGCATGAAGTGCATACCCTTGTCGATTTCCGCGTCCTCATCGCCGCCTTCGGGATACGTCCGGTAGACACGGTATTCACCGCACGCGACCACATCAACGTCGACATCAAGTAGTGATGTCCGCTCCTTGTCGATTTTGATTGCCTTATTACCGGGAGTAACAGCTGAACGGCCGAACTTGATCCTGAGTGCCGTCAGCACATCATCGTAGAAATCACGGTGGTCATAATCGGCGTCATCGTGGTCTTCGTTGTATCGGTCCTCCTCTTCCTCACTGAGCTCCTCCAGATCAGAGCGCCATGCAGACGTGATTTTCGCGACGACGTCTACGTCGCTCGATCCCCGTGTGTGAGTTGTGTTCGCATATGAGCCCTGCAAATAGACTTCGTAATCTTCGTCCGCTTGTTCCAGGGGGGAGCGTTCGCTCATCAGGGCACGGCGAGTCTTATCCCGTGCATCAGCCGATCCCTTGTCAGCTCCAGTACTATGCCAGTCGTTAAATTTGCTTTCAGGAATCGGCATTTTAGCAGCTGCCCATTAAACTCGATAGGTACGGTGTAGTCACGACTCGACTGCGGATGACGGCATCCACGCGGTGTATAATGTCGTCTGGAATCATCTGTATTCTATCTCCAGGTGGGTTCTAGTGGGAGACAAAGATTGGTACGGATGCTTGATAGTTAAATACTCGCGAAACAGAGTGAAAGTGATAACACGCCCATTGAACCCTCTCGGCACGGTTTTCCTCAGAATAGGTAGAATGCATACCACCTTCGCGATTCCAGACGGAATTTTTGGGAGAACCATATCGCAATATACGGTTTATTCGTATGGCGCATTTTATCGCCAAATCTATCGTGGGTTTAGCAGACTGAATTGGTCTGCCCAACCCACAAACTGATAAGGAATCCGATTGAAATGCTGAACAACTCGAATATGCCACTCTTAGAATCGCCATACTGGGCCGCGACAAGGCTTCTAGCCGAATTCTGCACCAATCCAATTTCGGACGGTCAAGTCCCCCAGAGATCGCTACAATGAGTCGATCGGATGCCGAGCAGGAGGGCAAGACCAACGCTGAGCGGGTGCCATCCTTCGATGGTGTCCGATGGACCTCGTGCTCGCTCGAGGACTTCACGAGCCTGTACTGGGACGAGATTGCCCCCTGCCTCGAAGCAGAGGGTATCGATCCGAGAGGCGAGAAGCCGACCCACCAGTGGTTTCGGGACCACGATGCGCGGTCATTCCTCGCGGCTCTTCGTCGCCATCACGATCGCTCATTCGGGGAGTTCTGGAACGAGGACCTCGAGCTCGGTGATGATGAAGAGGGCTACACATGGGCAACAACGGATGATGCAACAATCGACGCCCTCGAACAGTTCCTCAACCGGCGGGAATCACGATACAGCCTTGCGACGTCGTCCGTCGACGCGCTGCGAACGCGACTGAATCTCTACGTCCGTGCTTATCGAGAGGCAAACGGGACAGATGACCTCCTTACACCAATTCAACGAGATCAAGAGAATCCAGACTACGAAGCCGTTGACGCGTGCTATGCAGCATTCGACTGGTTGAATGAGGGAACTAAACGCGAATACAGCGCCCAGACTCTCCAGCGTGTGCGGCGCGTCGTCGACGCCTGGTATCAGCATCTAGTCGGTCGACGGGTCGCCTCGATGAACCCTGCGAGCGGCCTCTACGACGAATTCAAGTGGGAAGTCGAAGATTCACCCACACCTTCGCTTTCAGCGAATCAGATTCGGAAACTGATGCAGGCGTCGGAGACAACGCGAGAACAGCTGCTCGTGGTGGCGTTAGCTGGCTGGGGACTTCGAGCAAGTGAGGTCGCTGCACTCCATGTATCGCAGTTCCACCGTGACGTTCCCAAAGACGACATCCCCTTCATCACGTTCAAGAGCCGCAAGAACGGGCCCGGTGAGGTGTCTCTCCTGTACGGAATGGACGTTCTCGACTCCCGAATCGACGAGCTAGCGGAAGACGATACGTGGACTGGATACCTGTTCCCCTCCTCTCAGGGAGAAACGCCGTACGTGACCCGAGATACAATCCGGAATTGGTTCCAAAATCTTGCATTGGAAGCAGATCTCCCCGAGCGGATCGAGGGTGAACGACCGAGTCCACAGCTCTGTCGTCGATTCTGGTACGATACCTATACAGCAGTCCTCGAAGGCGTTCTCGAAGGTGTCGACGAAATCGCTGCAGAGCAAGGTAGTAGCGATCCTCAGGTAGTGATGCAAAATTACCTGTCTGACTCGCGTTCTCGTCGAGTCCGACGAGAGTTTATGCGAGACCAACTTAACGCAGCCTTCGGAGAGAGAACGTAACATCAACCCATCTGTCGAGCCATTCCAAATGTCTGTCCTCGGTTGGTGACTGAATCAATGAGTCACAGAGTCACAGATTCAATGAAGTATTGATTTCTGGAAGTTAAGAATCAAAGAGTCCATGATCTATAGCGTCATTTGCCATCATGGAGAGAGTCAATTCACCGACTCATAGAATCATTGAGTCACTGAATCAGTGAGTGCCTGAAGCATTGAATTGAGGACTCAGGAACACCAGACCCGCATCACAAGATTATTGAATCAATGAATCAGTGAAATCCCGACATTGTGAATCATTGAATCTGTGAGTCAATGATTCAAAGACAGTGCTCGAAAAAGAGATGATCATAACTCTCAGCCCCTCAAACACCGATATCCGACAGAATCGCATTGAAAGAGATACAACTGAGTGTCTGACATGGATTTATGAGTCATTGATTCAATGATCGAACTATGACCGAGTCACCTCGTGGATGGGGCGTCACACCATCGACTGGCATCTCCACGATCGCCTTCGGTAACCAGAAAGGCGGGACTGGAAAGACAACGGCAACGATCAACAGTGCCGCGGCGCTGGCCACTCGCGACCACGATGTTCTTGCAATCGATATGGACCCACAAGCCGACATGACGAAAGGGCTTGGTCTGGGTCCGGGCGACGACAACGATCCATCAAGCCCGAAGAACGAACTCCCCAACACGCTAGTCACCGATGACGAGAACCTGCTCGACGTACTCGTCGACAATCCGCGCACGCACGATACTAGTCTTTCAGAGATCGTGATCGAAGCCGACGAGTACGACCATCTGAACTTCGACTTGATTCCCAGTCACAAGGACATGGGCCTTGCTCGAGATTGGATGGACGATGCGAATGCCCGTCTCTCGCTGAAGCTCGCCCTCGAAGAGATGGTTGACGACGGATACAACTACGATTTCATCTTAATCGACTGCCCCCCTGACCTCTCAGTCCTGACGGACGCGGCGTTCATCGCGGCTCAGAACGTCTTCCTGGCTGCACAGACCCAAGCAACATCACGGGATGCACTTGACGACTTGTGGGACCAGCTGGAGTCCATCGAGGACAACCAGCAGATCGAGATCGCAATCGTCGGACTCCTGGCGAACATGTACCGGGACGACGGGCAGTCACAAAAGTTCCTCAGCTCCTTCGACGAGTCCTTCGCGTCGATGGCACCGATTTTCAAACTCCCGATGCGAGTGGCGGTTCAGCGCGCGTGGGACAACGGACGAGACATTTTCGAATGGGAAGACCCGAACGACCAACAAGTAGAGCGAGACCTCTTCCTGGAGGTTGCGGAGACGATGGAACGAGCGTTTGACAAAACGCAGGTGGAGGCGTAAGAATGCCCCGGGGAATGGACGAGCGGTTCGAGGATCCCTCAGACGAGGTGGATGAGGAGGACGCGGTCGCAGACGAGGAGACCACAGAGACGTCGGAGGAATCGGAAGAACAGGGTCGTGAAACTGCGGCAGCAACCGAGGATCGATCAGATCAGCAGAGAACCGCATCCACGACCGATACTGATTCGTCGACCAGTGAGGCAGGAGAGACAGATGACGAACCACTGAACATCCGCGAAGATTGGGATTCAGCCACGATATACGTTGAACCGGAGCAAAGCGAGGACATCGAGATCACGTTCACTCGCCTGAAAAAGCAGCTCAAACGCGAGGACATCACGCTGGAGAAAAACAAGCACTTCTACCGCGGTGTTTTCGAGGTAGCGTTTGGCGAGCACCAGGAGGAAACGAAGGAGAAGATTCGCGAACTCGCCAAGGAAGACGCCGATCAGTGAATCACTGATTCACAGAAACTGGAATGTTATGAGGATGGCCCCGGCTTCGAACGAGGATCTCAGAATCGACCTTCTCCTGTTCTTTTGAATGCCAAAATGAATCGTCATTCACTATACGATCGGGTCGTTGGTGGGAAGGTCCACAGTTTCGGAGGATACGTTATTTTCTTCCAGATTTTGGCTTGTCCTCCGTGACTGTCGCGGTAGCTGGGTCATTCCAGCATCGGACGCCTCCGGAATCTGCCACTCTTACAAAATTTCGTGGGAATCTGGTGGTTTCGGAGAGCGTCGCCACTCTTGCGCAAGCACTCCCGACGGGATCAAAGGCCCTCAGTCAGGCGGAATCAACGCTGACGCGATCAGTTCCACACACTCACCCGCGGTCAAGACGGGTGCGTAGTCCACCTCGCCGTCGACGCCCGCTTTCAGCAGGAAGTCGGTAAGCCTCCAGATGTTGTAGAGCACCACCGCGAACACGAAGTAGAACAAGCGGACGCGGTAGTCCTTCGAGGACGTCTTCGTCAAAAATCACCCTTGATGGACTTGTACTCGTTCTCGATC
The DNA here is from genome assembly GCF_011440255.1 of Haloarcula sp. JP-Z28. Taxonomy (NCBI): domain Archaea; kingdom Methanobacteriati; phylum Methanobacteriota; class Halobacteria; order Halobacteriales; family Haloarculaceae; genus Haloarcula; species Haloarcula sp. JP-Z28. The sequence continues at coordinate 9,455 of NZ_JAAOHT010000006.1, forward strand.
TGCCAGCGGCGACTATACCGCCGACAGAACGTCTCGGCCTCGTCGGGGCCAACTCGGAGATTCGTCGCGAACACGGTCGTCCCCTCGCCACTCGTCAATGGGACGTACAGGAACCGCATCGAATGTGATCCCACGTCAACATAGACGGAGGCCGGCTCAACAGCCACCTCCTGGTCGTCCTCGTCCATCCGCTCGATCACCTCGCGTTCGGAGCTGGTGATCCCTATGACGTCTCGGGGGGTCAGTTGATGCAAAACCATTAGCGATGTCCCATCATAGCCCTCGGTACTGGACTATGTACGAGGACATTCTCTTCCCGTACGATGGGAGCGACGGTGCATCAGCCATCCTTGAGCACGCCGCTGACATCGCAGACTGGGTAGACGCCACGGTTCACGTCCTCTTCGTCGCAGACACGACGCGCGACTCCGTGACTGTCGTTGAGGGACGAACCGTCGACGCACTCGCACAACAAGGCGAAACCACGGTCGAGGAAGCGGCGGATGCACTAACAGCCCGAGGTGTTGACTACGACACGGACGTCGTCCAGGGGAACCCAGCACCGACGATTGCCGAGTACGCAGAGCGATACGACTATGACCTGATCGTAATGCCAACGCACGGTCGCGAGGGACTCTCTCGCTACATCATCGGCAGTGTCACCGAGAAAGTCATCCGTCTGTCTTCGATCCCGGTCCTGACGGCACGGATGCAACCCGACGAACGACTGGCGTTTCCGTATGAGAATATCCTCATTCCAACGGACGGAAGCACTGGGGCGGTACATGCCGCTGAACACGGGCTCTCGCTCGCGGCGGCGGTTGATGCGACCGTTCACGCACTGTCGGTCGTGGACGATGCCTCACTCGGGTTAGACGTCCGCTCAGCAGCCTCTGAATCGGACGGTGAACAGGCCGCGACCGACGCTGTCGATGACCTGGTATCGGAAGCAGACTCGTATGGTGTCCGGAACACCGTCACGCACATCGAACACGGGGATCCTGCGGAGGAAATCCTCGAATGCATCGACTCGAATGACATTGACGCCGTCGTGATGGGGACCACTGGGCGACGTGGGACGGATCGAATCCTCCTCGGCAGCGTCGCGGAGAAGACAGCGCGGTCTGCACCGGTACCTGTCATTACGGTCGCTAGGGAATCGTAACCCACGGCCTTCAGTTGTATAGTCGTCACCGGGCATCGTCTCAGCGATCGTGATTTTTTGCGTCGCCAAAGCCACAGCTGAGCAATTGTATAGTATGCCCTGTTCGTTGGGGGTCACTCGATGGAAGGCTCCAGCTCGTTCTCACCCCGTCGGCTACCGATGAACCATATTCTCCCACCTGGTGTAGCCGTCAGTCGCTCACGTCTCCCAGTCGTGACGATTCGCGTAAAGATCCGTCTTAGATGATGGTGATAACTCCGCCAAAGAAGCCGATCGTGACGACAAGTCGGCCAAGACTACCGACGAACGTCGCGATTGCGAACTTCACATAATCTTCTTCGAGGATCGAAAACGCGTAGATCGACAGCGTATCCGGGAAGAAGGGTACACACAGCGCGAGCGCTAAGCCACCGTATCCGTACTGCCGAGCGAGCGTCATCGTCCGCCGTTCCGACCACTCGAGAATGTCGAACCGAGAGCGACGTAACCACCGAACGACGGGCCCCGCGTGTTTCACCTCCTGACCGAGGTGAAACGCAACGAGACTACCAACGGCCTTTCCCGTCGCGCTTACGCCCATGATGACACCCAACCGAGTCCAGAGGGGTAGCCCGAGATCGAGTGGTGCCGCAAGCACAACCTCGCTTGGGCCGGGAAGCGCGAATGCAATCAAAAACGAATAGACGAAAATAATCCCCAATCCCGGCCAGCCCGTCGCGCTATCAATGGCGGCGTGGCCGTACTCCAGCAGTACGGTTGTAACCTCACTCAATGAGATGTAGAGTGGGCGCGGATTCGCGGAAAATCGGTTCACAACGGTGAGTGATGGATACATCTGGTTACTCACCGGTCGAACGCTCGACGGACAGTTTTTCTCGGGATTCGGTTCCGCCACGCGATTGGGTGTCCACCTCTCCCGTTTGAATCCGAACTTGCGTTATGCGGGTCTGGTCAACTGATTCGACCCGTAGTCGAACCTCATCACAGTCGAACGTTTCTCCCTGCTCGACTAACCTGCCCGCCCGATTAAACAGGAGTCCCGCGATCGTCTCGAACTCTTCCCCATCCGGCAGTTCTAGTTCGAGCGTCTCGTTGACCTCGCCAATGTCGACGTCTCCACGCACGAGCGCCGTCGTGTCGTCGAGTTCCGTAATCGGGGCTTGTTCCCGGCCTTCGAGGATTTCACCGACAATCTCCTCCGTGAGGTCTTCGACCGTCACGAGTCCCTCCGTCGTCCCGAACTCGTCGATGACCACCGCCATCTGCGTTCGCGACGTCTGCATCTCTTCGAGCAGTTCGTCGACGGACTTACTCTCAGGCATATGCTGGGGCGGGTCCAGTAGTTCGAGGTCGCCAACGAGCGTCTCTCCGGGAGTGCCACGCTGCTGTGCCCGGGTCAGTTCGTGTATGTCTGCAGTTCCGACGATGTTGTCGAGCGTTTCTGCGTAGACAGGGAGTCGCCTGTGCCCGCTTTCGAGACACTTGGTGATCGCATCGTGGAGCGTCTCCGTCTTCTCGATTCCAGTGATGTCCAACCGTGGAGTCATGACCTCCTTGGCAATCGTGTTTCGGAAGCGGAAGATACGCTGAAACATCTCTCGTTCATCTTCGTCGATGACGCCCTCGCGCTCGCCCGTCCGAATCATCTCCTGGATCTCATCGCGAGTCACGTACGAGTCCTCGATTGCCGCTCGTCCGCCCGTCACGCGATTGACGAGCCGTGTGAGGTAATCGAACACGATGACGAGTGGGAACAAGATGTACTCGGCGAGTTTGAGCGGGCGTGCGATCCGGAGCGCCCACGATTCGGTGTTCTCGACAGCGTAGGATTTCGGGGCGCTTTCGCCAAAAAGCAGGACGATTGCCGTAATCCCGAACGTTGAGATGAGCACCGCAGGCCCCGGGTCGAAGTAGAAGCCGACGATGGCGGTCGATATCGAGGACATCGCGATGTTGACCAGATTGTTGCCCACGAGAATTGTCACAAGTAGTCGGTGGGGGTTCGACTTCAGATCGGCAACCGTGATGGCACCAGGGCTGCCTTTTTCGACCAGTGCATCAATGCGGTGCTTGGCAAGCGAGAACAACGCAATTTCCGAGGACGAAAAGAACGCAGAGAGGACGAGGAGCACGAAGAGAACCACACTTCCAATGAGCGTGATCGACATCTCGGAGTAGAGATTTCTGGAAGTGGCCTGGAGAGCATAGAATCCAATATCGAAGTGGGCTGTGTCGAGTGACGCTACCATATACCTACGTTGCTCATTGTTTAACAAGCTGGTATAGCCCTTCTGATGGATCAAACGTGAGAGGGTGCCATTAGTTTCAATCACCGAATTTCGCCGAGATTCCTGTGCTTATATACCACCTGATCCAGTAGCGTGGGGTAATGACCCCGCTTGAGCTGACGCTCCGCCTAGTTGCTGGCGTTCTCCTCATACTGACCAACGGCTTTTTCGTAGCGATCGAGTTCGCGTTGACACGAGCGCGTCAATTTAGTGAAGCGGAATTCGTCGACGGAAATCCGACTCTCGAACGGGCCTGGGAGATGACGAATAATCTGGAGATCTATCTGACCACGTGCCAGGTTGGTATTACGGCCTCCAGTATCGCAGTCGGGATCGTAGCCGAGCCGGCTCTCGCCGCGCTCTTCGAACCGTACTTTGCCAATACCGCACTGGCGTCCATCGGTGCAGGTGCGATCATCGCCTTTGCGATCATCAATCTCCTGCATCTCACCCACGGCGAGCAGACACCGACGTATCTCGGCGTTGAACGCTCCCGGATGGTGTGTCGGTACGGGGCCACACCTCTGTACTGGTTCAATTGGCTTATCTCTCCGCTCATTACATTCGGCGACTGGATCGCCAAGGCCACGCTCAAGCTGTTCGGCGTCGAGATGACCGGTGCGTGGCTCGAAACCGAAGAAGAGGTCCTCGAATCACGAGCCCAGCTCCGCAATCGCCTGCACTCGCTTCTCGAAGAGGGCGAACTTCCGGAGGAGCGCCGCGACGAAGTCCTTGGCGCACTCGACATCGACGAACTCTCGATCAGCGAGATTATGGTTCCAGCAGACGACATTATCTCCCTCTCAACCACCCGCTCAGTCGACGAGAACTTTGATTGCATCCGAAACACGCCACACACCCGATTTCCACTAGTTGGTGAGGAGCTGACCGACTTCCACGGAATCGTGTACGCACCGTCGATCATCGACCACTATGAGGATCTCGTAGACAGCGACATCTCCTTCAAAGAGATCGCGGCCCCTCCAATGACACTCGCGGCGGAAACGAACGTCAGCGATGCATTCGATCAGTTCCAGGCCGAGGACCAGGAACTCGCGCTCGTCCTCGAAGATGGTGACGTCGTGGGACTCCTCACCGCAACCGACGCTCTGGAAACGGTAATGGGCGAACTCGAAGACCCGCTCGACCAGCAGGTGTCGACCTGAACTGATATAACGGAGATGTGAAGGTCGTTAGAACCTCCTTGCCGTACCTACTCGATCTCGAGACTCCCAGAGTTGCCCTCGCCGCCCTTACTGTTCTCGTCCCATTCAAGTTCGAACTCGATGCTCAATTCTCCAGGGCCATCAGTCGGTCCTTCGCGTTCGGCTTTCACTTCGAATGTCGGCCGTGCTGGAGGATCCATCGTGACGGACTCTGCCCCCGATTTCAGGGTGATCGGACCTCCCTGTTCGAGCTTTTCGGCGACGCTCCGGAGGTACGACGCGATTTCGTCCCGGCTCTGGGCGCTTTCGGATTTGAACAGCACTTCTTCGGGCATACACCACGCTCTACATTTCCTGCTCGGATAAGTGGCCCTCTCATCTAGCAAAGGGAATCCGCCGCCCTAAGCCAGATGTGACACGTCTTCTAGCTCCTCGAAGTCGTCAAACTCGCCACACTCGACCGGCTCCCAGTCCTCTCTGGGTGCTGGACTCCACCAGTCGACCTCGTAGGCACCCGGTGCGCCGAGGAACTTCACTGACGTAGCAATAGATGATCTAATCGTTATGTAGTAACCGGGTTTATAAGACTGACTTCGTAACCAACCCGTATGAGACATTTCGGGCTCAAGATCCGGATGGCATTCGTCGGTGCTATCCTCGCAGCGTTCTATCTCGTCGCTGTTGCTGTCGCGATGGTGGTGTTCGGCCAGGGAATCCTCCCGATCGCCATCGTCGGCAGTCTCCTCCTCATCGGCATCCAGTACAAAATCGGGAAGTGGGCTGCCTTACGAAGCGTCGGTGCCGAGGACCTCTCCGAGACCCAGTACTCGCAGATTCACCAGTTCGTCGAGCAGGTCTGCCGCGACAAGAATATGAAGAAACCGTCGCTGAAGATCGCCAGCATGGGCGTACCGAACGCGTTTGCGGTTGGCCGTCGCGGCAACGGTACCGTCGTCATCTCTCGGGAACTCATCCAGCTGCTCGACCGCGACGAACTAGAGGGCGTCATCGCCCACGAAATCGCCCACATCGACAACCGCGACGTCATCACGATGCAACTCGGACAGGGCATCGCCTCGATCGTGGCGATCGTCGCGCAGTTCGCTGTCCTGTTCACGGGCGACAACGACCTCGCAGACTTCTTCCTCGCCATCGTCGTCGGCAACATCGTCCAGTTCGTTGTGATGATCTTCGTGCTCGCCATCTCTCGGTACCGCGAGTACGTCGCCGACGCCGACGCGAGACGTGCCATCGGCTCCGGCGACCCGCTCGCCCGTGCCCTTGAGAAAATCGATCAGGGTAACCAGCAAGCCCGCGAGTCAGCCCGGAATGCCCAGCGAAGTCGTGGCCGCGCCCGCGGTGACCGGCGCCGCGACGCGAACATCGACCAGCAGGTGAGCGCACTCTGTATCTCCAGTCCCGACCGTGGCTTCCTCCAGCGGATCGTCTCGACGCACCCGCCAATGGAGAAGCGCATCGAACGGCTTCGCTCGTAGATGCCCGGGATACGCGAACTCCTTGCGGTCGTCCTCGGCGCCGCGCTCGGCGTCGCGTTCCTCGCCGCGCCGCGAACCATGCTCCGGATGTCCGTGTTCGTCGGCCCGACCCGTCGACGCCGCGGGGACTACGGCACTGACGAAGCGATTTCTGCCCGGTGGACGTGGGTCGCCCGTGGGCTTGGTGTCGTCTCTCTCGCAATAGCTGCGTTCATCACCTACCAGACGTACGCCTAACCGTCGAACTGCTGGGCGATGTTGGGTCGGTTGTTCTTGGCGGCATACAGTGCATCTTCGTTTCTAAAGCTCTGTTGGGAGTGGAACATCCAGAGTGTCCGTGGACAGAGCCCGCGCTGATGTCCGAGGAGGAGCCATCTCTCCTCTATAAAGAACACGGCTAATCTCTTGTTTTTCGCCTTCTGAAGGCGACCTCCATATCTAAAGCCAACAGAGCTCACAGTCAATCAAAATGGCGACTACTGAAGAACAGACGAATTCCCTCCCAGTAGACGAGCAGTTGACCAAAGTGCTTGTCCACTGTGGTGGTGTTGGTGGTGGTACGGCTCTACTCATCTATACGCAGTCATGGTACGCGGAGAGCCTCCAGGAGAGTCTCCCTTTCTTACTGCTCGGATTGCTCTTCTGGCTAATCACTATTGGTGCGTTCTCTTGGACAATGTGGGAATTTATCATTCCAACATTCGTGGCTTCAGATCGCTAAGGAGAGAACTCGCCCAACTAACTGCAACGGACTCGGACGTGGAAACATGGAACCAAAGATGAACACACGTGTTCGCGCTGTGGAACAGCCTTTCCGATCACAACACGACACACAGAGATTGTTCGGCGAGATCTCGTCGATACGCCCCAGCCGCCGTGTCTCGAACGGCTCTGTGCAGACCCCTGGGAAGTATATATCGAGGAGTTTCTGGGCAGGGATTTCGATGGTGGACGCAATGAGTCCGAACTCACTCAATCAAAGTGAGTTGTGTCCTTCCGCCCTGATTCACACAGCTATCGATCGAGTGGGAGGGCGACGAAATTAGCGCCGACGCCAGGCGATGTATCCACCCACCGCAGCAATACCGACCACAATCGCAGCTATCGACTGATAGACTGTGGACGCGGGACTCCGCCGCGAGTTCCACTCCTCCATCCAGTCCTCTTCGAGTGATTCGGCCCGGTCTTGGACGTCGTCGAACTCGAAGTCGTCGAGGCCGAGTGCTGCGGTTTGGTTTGCAGCGACAGCCGACTCGTTATGGACCCTCCAGAAGTGTTGTGCCGTCTCATTTCCGCGTTCGGGAACTGACGACACGTTCATCGCGATGGTCTCGCTCGTGCTGGCCACCTCGCCGAGCGGCTCGGCAATACTGCTGTATCCGAGATGATCCGAGAGATCGTCTTTCGCGTCGAGCGTCGCTGCGTACTGATCATAGAGCCGTTGGGGGTCGACGTCAGTTCCGTTCTCCCGCTGTTCGAGCAGTTCGATGAGAGCTGTCGCATTCGACCGGTACGCGGTCGAAGCGTTCTCGAAAGAGCGAAGTTCCGGGTGCAGTTCGCGTGCGGTTTCGTTGAATTCGGGGATCTGGGGTGCTGCCTCGACTGACGCGTTATAGACCGTCGTCCCGTTTTCACGGACCGCTTTCATCCGCTCCATGTACACGAGCGTCTCGTTGATTGCAGTGGCCGTCGATGAGACGTTGGTTGCTGCCGTGCTGGTGTTCTGTGACGTCGTGCGGAGTTGATTGATGTCTTCCGCTCCGAGGTCTTGAACGGCCCGTCGTTGTGCGAGTGCTGTAAGAACCGCTTCAGCAGTTGATTCCGAGGTGACACGCTCACCATTCGTATAGATGTCAATGCCACTGGCCCAGGAGAAGACGTTCTTGTGTTCGTAGACGCTGTACTGTTGTCCGTCAACGGTGATGTCCGCAATATGGGTCGTGTCTTGGTCCAGCAGTACCGGCTGGGGATCTGACGCTCCCTGCGCAAGGGCGCCCATTGGCGTTGCGCCCACCAAGAACATTATGACCACGAGGCTAGTAACAAGTTTTCTTCCGTTCATCGTCCACGTGTGACCTTACGTTGTGCTGATAAGGAAGGAGATGGAGCGTTACAAATGACGAAACTGTAGGAAGTCTCCGAGAAGCTGGTCGCTATGTGGTACCTAGCTTTCGGGGAATGAAACTATGAACGAGGAATTATGACTCATCTCTGCTTTCGATCCGGTAGCAGGGCCAATTCACTCCAAGAAATCGATGTGGGTATTTTGCCGTCTCACGTTATGACTCTTATCTCTACCAAACGCGATGACTGCTGGGGGTGGCTGGATTAATTATATGCCTGGCCGATTCACAACGTGGCGAGGAGATGCAGCGAGTGGTCTCGTTGTTCTTGCTCCGCTTCTCGTCATAGCGTATGTTGTCATATGGATATACAGTTTGCTTGCTAGTTTCCCGGTATTGAATGCTGTGCAGCCACCAATCGTTCGCGTCGCAATCGTTCTCGCCGGGTTCGCTGGGCTCGTCTTGGTCACCGGCTCATTAATGCGGACGACGACTGGAACAATCGTTGAAGCCACACTGGATACGCTCGTGAATCGTATCCCTGGATTGCGAATCGTCTATAACGCCTCGAAAATGGGAATCGAGACGGTTGTTGACGGCACTGACCACCTACGCACGCCAGTGCGAGTTGAAACGTGGCCCGGGATGTATATGACTGGATTCAAGACTGGAAATCGTGCGTCGGATGGACGTGATGTAGTGTTCATTGGCTGTGTTGAATCGCCATACTGCGGTGGAATTCACGGTTTCACAGCTCGCTTGATGTTATAGACGACACACATCAACGCGATTTCTCGGAACTCACGGAACCACGAACGCGCTCGCACGGCGAAGCCGAGCGAGCGCTTGACAGCCGAGTTGACGGTCTCGGTCATCGAGCGCTGATTGTAGCGCTGTTCGTCGATTCTGGCGTTGTGCGCGTGGTCGTAGGGTGCGAAGATGCGATGTTTGATGAGCGGGCGAATCCCGAGGTCACGAAGGGATTCGCGGAGCGATTGCTTGTCGTATCCCTTGTCAGCGGCAAGAGACTGCAGATCGCCCGCATTCCGGCGGGCGATCTGCTCGGCGAGGTCTGCGTCGCTTCCTTCTCGGTTTGTCGAGCAGTGTACGTCAAGGACGGCTTGAGAGTCTGTATCGACGAGTTTCGTGACCTTGAGCTTCTGCACGCGGTAACTCGTCCGCTGGCAGTAGTGGCGGCTTGCGGCTGAGCGTTCGTAGAATGTAGCGTCGATCGCACCGTGTTTCGAGGGGTCGTGCAGCTGCGCCGACTGGCGCAGCAGCACTCGACAGACGCTCATCTCGATCCGGTCGAATGCTTTACACACCGTCGATGGATGAGGGAGATCGGCCACGTCGAGGCCGATCTCCCCGGTTATTTGCGGCATCTCTTTGAGCAGATCGATAGTCATGCGGTAGGACGTATCGAGGTAAATCCGGAGACAATGGATGGAAACGAAGGCATAGTCGGCGAATCCGCCGCCACCTTCCGGGGCGGCGGATTCGCCTCGTTCACCCGTAACTCTTTGAGCGATCGAGACACAGCGCTCGGTGAAGCGGGAGATTTGCGTCATGGACAACGGAAGCCTCCCGCTTCAATTCCTTTGATTTAGCGACCGATCCCGCCGCTGTCTAGTGATTCAACAGAGCCTGTTCATTCCGACGGCACCGAACATCACAACAGGGTTTGTCGTTGAACTTGAGACGGAGGACGTAACAGAACTCGATGAATCCGTTGAGGATGCCCTCATCCGCATTATTAGTTGCGGGTTTGGAGAAGCCCCACAACCGGATGCTCTAAATGAAGAAGACCGACCACCGAACTCACCGTCACCTACGACAACTGATTAATCCAACGGATTATGATCAACCAAGTCCGGAATATAGCGTCCAACAGGCTTTCGTCGTAAACAGTCAGTACCGAGATAGGGCATAGAAAATAACGACAAGTCCTGCAGTAATAACCAGGCTATCAAGCGTTTGAAGCGCAAGCGATTCACGGGCACCAAGATTGTAGTCTTGCCGAACACCGAGTTGATAGATGATGTCGAGGAGGCCACCGAGAGTGATGAGTGCGAAACCTCCTGCTGCGAGGCGGAGGCTGTGTTGTTGAATGCGAAGATAGGCTCGATAGCTGAGCACGGTCAAGCTTCCTCCGGCGATGAACAGGAGTGAATTGGCTACGAGGAAACTCCAGAACTCCGGCGGCTCAGCCATGATTATCCACCACTGAGATCAGACGACGAACTATCACGGTGACGAGAGTCTGCGTTCGTATCGTTTGAGACCTCTGTCGCTCCCTTTTCGAGGTCGTTCCAGAAATCCGTGAACTTGTCAGAGTAGTCTTTCTTGAGCTGGATATCGATATCGAACTGTCCTTCGTCAACCTGGAACCGTGCCTCCTTGAGACTCGTTCTGAATCGTTTGTAGTGATGGCCCTCATCGTCGAGTTCCATCTGTTCGTCCAGCATATCGTATTCCTGGAGCGCGTGAATCCGTCGATAAATCGTTGGCTCCGAGACCCCACAGTGTTCGGCGAGTTCGGTGGCTGACAGGGGTTTGAGGCTGGCTAACGCAAGAATTTGCCGAGCAACCTCGCTCCCGAGGACGTCGAACACGTTCTCTGGCTCCCATTCTTTGCTCACAGTCCATGCCACCTCTGCGTTGCTTCCCCGCGTATGTACGATTGAGGGATTGGCTTCACGGTCCGAAGACGTCCCGCAACCGTTCGTATTCAGTTTTTGCTACGGTTGTCGTATCAATCTTTCCTAATAGTGTCGGGTTCCGTAGTGGAAAGGGGCAGGGGTGGGGAAGGGAGCTACAGACGAGGGGTGGGCACGACGAATCGAAGGGTACCTCTAATCTGTTTTCAACCGGCTTTTGAGGTATCGTGATCTCCGTTCACCGTGGGTTTCCGGATATCATAGATACCCAATCAGAGATTTGAGTTCGTTCCTTGTTAATGGGACTCTGGGATTCGCTATCCGAAACCGTGCTTAACGGAGATACCATTGGCGAACGATTGCACGAATAGTGCCCGTGCAGGATGTCATATTGAAGCTTTCACTTCTAGACGAAATGCTGACTGAACTCGTTCGTTCTGTTCGCCAATGGATGTCCGCAATCACGGTCTCGGATGAAACCAAAATCGCCCTTGTTGCGATCGGTGTACTGCTCGTCTTCGGGTATTTCTTCGTACTCCCCCGTCTACGACGTCGCCGCCATTCCCATCCTGCTATCGCGGTCAAAGCACGGAAGGTGCAACAGGATACCTCAAAAGCAGATGACTGGGTTGTTGTCTGCCAAAACTGTGGCGCACGGAATCCCGTCGGATATCGATACTGCCACAATTGTATCAACCGGTTACCTTCGACGGTTCGGAGATCCTGGGACGATGATCGAATGTCTGACCAGTGAATCGCCGCGGGGGTCACGTCCCGGGGCATTCGCTCCGACCAGATGTACACCGCTTCACTACCCGAAACCGGGAAACTGGCTTTACAAACTGTTACCGGGTAGGTAGGGTGGTCCCATATGAAACTCGGCGTCGTCGGTCTCGGCCAAGCGGGTGGGAAAATCGTTGATGCCCTCCTTGAGTACGATCAGCGAACGAACAGCCACATCGTCCATGATGCACTCGCGGTCAACACAGCAACGGCTGATCTCAACGCACTCGAGCACGTTCCAGCGGACGCACGGGTACTCATCGGGCAGTCACAGGTCGGCGGGCAGGGTGTCGGTGGCGATAATGAGCTTGGTGCCACAATCACCACCGAAGATATCACCGAGATCCAGCACGTCATCGACACGATTCCTGTCCATGAAATCGATGCGTTTCTCCTCGTCGCTGCCCTCGGTGGAGGGACGGGAAGTGGTGCCCTTCCCGTCGTCGGCCGGCACCTCAAGCAGCTGTATACTGAGCCGGTTTATGGGCTCGGCATTCTCCCGAGCACCAATGAAGGCGGGCTCTATTCACTCAATGCCGCTCGCTCCTCACAGACTGCTGTCCGGGAACTGGACAACCTCCTTGTCTTCGATAACGACGCCCATCGACAGGCAAACGAGTCACTGACGGGCGGATACACAGCGATCAATCGAGAGCTCGCGACTCGCCTTGGCGTCCTCTTCGGAGCGGGTGACATTGACATGGGAACCGCGAATCCAGAAAGTGTCGTCGATGCAAGCGAAATCATAAACACTCTCAAGGGCGGTGGTGTCTCCACACTCGGATATGCCTCCCAGCCACTCGACGAGGAGAACGGTGCTGAGTCGGCAGGCCTCCTCTCCCGATTTACGAGTGGGTCTTCCCCGGATTCAGCTGGGGGAACGAATCGGATAACAAGTCTCGTTCGCCGTGCAACCCTTGGCCGTCTCACCCTCCCAGTCGAACCCGCCAACGTCTCGATCGACCGCGGCCTCGTTATCGTCGCCGGTCCCAGTGACAGTCTCACCCGTAAAGGAATCGAACGTGGGCGAACATGGGTAGAAGAGCAAACCGGGTGTCTTTCGATACGTGGCGGTGATTACCCACTTCCAGAGTCGAACACGGTCGCAGTCGTTGTTCTGTTTTCTGGTATATCAGGTGCTGATCGACTTCGAGAATTGCGATCAGTCGGAAGTGAAGCACAGACCACGAATTCGGAGAGGGCTGGGTCCTCGGATCGCCATCTCGAATCGATTCTTGGAGATGATGCGGACGAACTCGACTCGCTTTTTTAATACGACATTCTCCCCCAATTTCGGAATGCGCGTCCTCCTCCTTGAGGGCGTTCATGAGTACGCATCTCCGAAAAAATAATCAGCTATTGCTTTACTCGACTCGAAGAGTCCATCAATATGGAAGTAACGTGCTTCACCTGAAGGTTGACCAGTTAGAGGAGCGTTGGGATATACTCCACAAGCGATTCCAAGAGACGATTGCCCGAAAATCGAACACCCGTGTTTCAGCTGTTTTCTGTACCTCACTCGAGTAATGGTCCCCGTCGTGTTCGAATCTCGTCGCCGGGCTACTCCCCGGAACCATCAAAACGTAGCCGCGGTCAGCCTTCGCGATGCCGTCATCCTAATCGTTTCCTCAACAGTCACGTCCCGAGCCTTGTCCTCCTCAACGAGTGTCTCGGGAGGATCGTTTTCTTGAGACGACAACGACCTACTGAACAGAAAGCAAGAACTGGGCAGAGCCTCCGGAACGTCCCAGAAGTTCGGGGCAGAGCAGGATATCCGCTGACACCGAGAAAGCTAAACACAGAATACTCAGGACCTTGCCGTCCATCCCGGACAAGATATCGAGTACGTGATCGTCGACGACGAGAAATCCTCGCGGGACCGCGTTGTCCTCGCTCACAAAGAGATCGACACCTCGATGCATCTCCTTACGATACGCAGCTGGTCCGAGCTGTCGAGAGTATACTGTCTCGCTTTGACTGGAACTAGAACGACATCCGGCGTGAGCTCAGTGGAACACATGTAGTCGGTATCACGGACTGAACCTGACGAACCCCCTCCCCCCTTTTTCGAGTTGTAAGTCGCGGGGAACAGGCTATCCAAGACGTAGTGTAGCGAGAGTTGAGGTAACTAAAGTTGGTGTAGAGGTGGTAAGACGCGATAATACGCGGGATGAGAACCACAAGCGAGATGGAGTCGTTATCTACATCCCGAGACATCAATCGTCTAGCTCAGCTAGACGATATATTCTATTCGTCTCTAGTACGGTTATGGTAAGATAGGGTGTGACATAAACTTTCGCATATCTAGTTGTGAGTTGGAAGATTAGACACTCAACCTATCTATCGTGCATATTCGCCACTATCGGCTGCTTTGCAGTCCCTCTTGCTGTTCACCCCCTCCCCGAGGCTACGAGTTTACAACTCGAAAAAGGGGGGAGGGGGTGAAACATTCGAGATCACCAAAGCGGCTTCACCAGCAATCATATCCGAAACCTGGTATTCCTCTCACTCGTGAACGGATTCTACGAGCGTCGTTCGTTCGCAATCATTCTGGCGCTTACTACTCGAAAACGGGGAGTGTGAGAAAGACCGTATCACCCTGAGCATCATTCACAAAATCCGGATTATGTGGATTTTGCTCCGAGACCCACCTCGACTCACTTCTCCTTACAACATGAGGGTGGGAGCATCGAACCAGGTGTGTTACCGCCCCCAACATCTTACAACTCGAAAATGGGGGGTCCGGGTCATCGAGGAAGTTCGACGATAGCGAGCTTCGTCGAACCGTTACAACTCGACAACGGAGGGTGATAGATTCCGAAGACGGTATCTGACTCATCCAGAGGATACGGGTCTGTAGTCGTTAGATAGCCTGTTTTCGCCCGGTTACAACTCCACAAGGGTCCATATTTTTATACCCAGAGTTCGAGGGGGTTCATAATGGGACGAGAGGGACGTAGAGCAGGATCGAATAATCCGGAAGGTGAGGAGGGTGGTGAATCTTCTGCTGCTGATCCTGAAAACCCCGAATCGATGGATGAGGAGGTGGAGTCTCCTGGCACGTCACAAGCGACCTTCGGAAACGGATCAGATCCCGCCGATTCGTCTCAAGAAGCAACTAACGGCGACGGTGGCGGTATCTCAATTCGTGATCGGCTCCAAACCGAGTCGTCCGGTGGGGTATTCGCGAACAAAGACCTCGTCCGGTCAGATACCATCATCGACGAGGATCGTATCGTCGGTCGTGACGACCAGCTGGGCCGTGTCGTCGACAATCTAAAACCGATCCTCCAGAATGAGGGGATCCCCGATATGCTTCTGAGTGGTCCCTCTGGAACGGGGAAATCGCTCATCATTCATGCAGTCTGTAAACAGATCGTCGAACTGTGTGAATCCCAAGGCAAGACCTTCGGGGTCATTTCAATCAACTGCGAGGGGCCGAAGACCGCAGATCGGGCTGTCTATCGGTTAGTCAAAGCTGCTGCCGACGACCTTGGCGTTGATCCTGGTGTTCCCCAAACCGGTGTCTCAACGGATCAGAAGCTGGAGCGACTGTACGAACTGATGCGAGAGTATTACGACGGTGTCATCTTCATTCTCGATGAAATCGATATGCTCGAGGGACCGTATCAGGAGGCAGAGTACAATTCTCTCATCTACCAGCTTTCACGGGCTCGCAAACTCGCTGACTTTGATGGTCCCATCTCGCTCACGACGATCACGAACTACGCCGACTTTATGAAGGACCTCAACAGCCGCGCACAGAGTTCTTACAACCCTGACGATATCTTCTTCGACGATTACGATGCGAACCAACTCCGTAGTATTCTCCGCAACCGGCGGGACGCCTTCAAGCCAGACTCACTTGCAGATGACGTTGTTCCGCTTGTTGCTGCGTTCGGCTCCCAAACGCACGGGGATGCGCGGAAAGCGATTGATCTCCTCAGATGGGCTGGCGAATTAGCTGAGCGGCGTGGAGCTGACACAGTTACCGAGACTGATGTCCGTGAAGCCCAGGAGAAATACACCGAAAACCGCAAGCTCCGCCATATCAGCGGCATTTCAACTCAAAAGAAACTCTCTATCTACGCCGTGGCGGCGACGGCCAACTACGCAAGAGAACATCCTGAGTGGATCCCAGCTGGACCTGCGTTCAAGACGTACCAATTCATTGCTGATACGATGGACGCAGACCAGTACAGTCGCGAGACGTTCGTAAATCACGTCACAGAACAGAGTACGTACGGTGTGTTGGACTTCGAGCGTCGGGGCAAGGGGCGAGGCAGAGGAGTGCATATGTATTTCTCCCTCTCCGAGGATCCGGAAACGATCATGGAGACGATCCGTGAGGATTCCCGGTTCGAAGATCTAGCTCACGAAGAGGCGACTATCAGCGCGGTTGTCCGCGAACGGCTGAAGCAGTTCCGGAGTAAGAACTAATCCCGCCTGTATTCACCCCACACTTACTACTCGAAAATGGGGGGTGTCCTTCGTCGGGATGTCTCGTTACTACTCGAAAACGGGGGGTGGGTGAGTCAAGAGATTTGACGTGCCGGTCGATGTACTGTGGTATCTCCTTGCCCTCTCCCATTTACAACTCGAAAACGGGGGTGTGTTCTACGATTTTCTTGTCGCCGATACCATCGATGATACGGAGACCGTGGGGAAACGACGGCAACGTAGGGTGGGAGCCCCGAGTTGAGTTCACTCGTCGGGATTCACCGGTCCTTTGTACTTCGATGTCACTGAATCTCCTTCCCGCCACTGCCAGTAGTAGTAGCGGTTGTCGTTGATTTCCTTGATCGTGATCGTCGCCTTCGCTGGCACGTCGTCCGGGAGGTCATCGGGGCGCTCCTCGACGTCGGCGGCGGCCGCCTCTTCCTCCTTGAGACGAGCTTCACGCTCCTTGTATTTGGCCAACGCCTCGGCGTAGCTGGCAACGTCCCGAAGATGCGCCGATGTGGCTTCGTTGAGCGTGTTGACGATCTCCGTTGGGAGGTTCGCCGGTGGGGTCGGGGGTTCGTAGGACATCGGCTGCTCTCGTGTTAACCAACACTACCCGCGACTCCATAGTTTTGTTGGTTAATACGATGGAGACGGTTCTCATAATGGCTGTCTGTAACACTACTCGAAACTTCTTTATAAATAAGTTTCGTACTATGTTACGCCGTGCTCCGGCGCATCGAGCTTGAGGTCCTCGCCACGGTCGACCGCGGCGACACGATCTCCGAGCTCGCGACGAAGCTTGACCACAGCGAGAGCTACCTCTCCCGTGCCGTCGGCGACCTCGTCGAGAAGGGGCTCGTCTATACGGAACGTGACGGCCGCCGAAAACGAGTCGTCCCATCGAATGCTCGTGCCGTCGAACTCTACCAGGACCTCGTTCGCCAGCACTCCCACATCGACTTCCCCGAGCTGCTAACCGGGAAGGCACTCGAAGTGCTGTACTACCTTGACCAGCCGCTGACCGTCTCCGAGATCGCCGACCGGAGCGACAACTACCGCAACACGGTCAACCGCGTCCTCAAGCGGTTTCGTGACCGCGGGCTCGTCGGGACCGTCGACGGCCACTACGAGTTCAACGCCGACTTCGGCCGCCTCCACGCGTTCGCACGTGAACTTGCACACCATCTGCATCGCCAGCACCTCGAAGCCGTCGCCCTGAAGGGCACGATTCTCTGGGCGGACTACGACGAATTCCTCGCGCAGGCCGAGACGGAGATCGACGCGGAGGCGTTCCACGAAACCGGCCTCGCTCGGTTCGCGGCCTTCGACCTCCAGTTCCTGCTCACCGGCCATCGCTACTACTTCTACTCCGAGGATCTCGACGCAGTCTCGCCGGCGGAACTTTGCTGTCACACGCTATTGATCGACGACGGCAGCCGCCACCGCTCGTACTGTCTCCTCCTGCTCAGCCACGTCGACGTCGACGAGGCGGACCTCCGAGAGCAGGCGGCGAAGTATGGTCTCGAAGACGAAATCGACGCCTTGCTCCGCTACCTCGAGACGCACGGCGAGGTCGACGACGACCGGCTCCCGGAGTGGGACGAGTTCCAGGAGCTGGCGGCTGACTACGAGGTACGACTAGCCTGAGCGTGAACATCGCCACCAGCCGTGTCGTCTGCCAGCGTCAGTTCGGATCGTAGGGATTCGTTGCTGTATCGAGCCGATAGACATCCTCGACGGCGTCAAAATCGTCGTCAAACGCATACAGGTAGCCGAGCCCTTCGGTTTGCATATACGCGACAATGCAGGCATCGACGAAGGAGAGGGGTTCGTGTTGGCGAAAGAGGGCCTTCCCGGTCGCGAGGGCATCGGTGGTGAGGGAGTCGATGTGGAAGCGGGCGTTTTCTTCGATGCGATCGAGGAGATCGACGGCTGCGTCGTGGCCGGCGTGGGTCGTGAGGCCGTTGAGCGTTTCCGCGAGCACGTAGTCGAGGACGACTGCCTCCGGTAGCGCTCCATCGTCGATGCCTCGGAGCACTGGGAGCGCAACGTCGTGGGATCCATCCCGCCGGTATGCGGCGGCAAAGAGGACTGTCGTATCGATGAGTGCCCGCGGCATTTACTCGACGTCGACGCCCCAGGCGTCGTGCTCGCTCGTCACATCGGCCGCCTCCTCACCAGCGTAGCCGTCGAAGTCGGCGAACGTGCCGGTTTGCTGTTGGATGACGTGGACCCGAATGCTCCCGTCGTCCTCGAGACGCCAACGGAGGTGATCGCCATCGTCGATATCAAGTTCACGCCGAATCCGGGCGGGGATGTTTGCCTGGTTTCCAGACACCTTGCTTTCGGCGTCGATTCTGTCGCTACTCATACCTCACGGTAGGTGACCGGCCGTGAAAAGTCTAGTGTGCCGCCACACTACTCAGTCGCATAAGAGCGATTCCGACGAGAAAGATGGCGATTTACCCTGAGGTCGTTGGGAGCCGACCATCCGGACGTGGAACACGACCCTGTTTGATCTCGTGATCGACGCGACGCAGATGCTTACAGCCGCCTTCGGGTGAGCGCTGCTGCCAGTCGGGACAGGAACACGACTCGTCGACGACGTCAACTTCGTACCGGTTTCCGGACGCGGACTGTACTTCGTAGCGGCCACCTTTCGAGAGGAGCGAGACGTCCATCGCTTCAGCGACGGCACGCGCCGTGCGGGGCTCGAGATCGTCCTGCGACTGTGTGTTCTCGTCGACGACCAGTCGGTCGCGAACGTCGCCCGTTCGACCCCCGTCCGGAGCGACGGCTTCCGCAGGGCCACTGAGCCGCTCGTGGAGCACTTCCTCCACCGGATGGCCTTCCGGCCACAGGTAGTGGATCTCACGGCGCTCGCGATGATCGTAGGAGCCACAGGCGGCAGCGCTCCCAGTCCAGACACGCCACGCCCCGAGTGCTGCCATCACGTCGACGATGACTCGCGGAACAGCCTCGTACTCGTCGGGGTAGAACATCCGGAAGCGAGTACACTCCGCCTGCGGCGGAACCGTCTCCCACCACTCGACGTCGTCATCCCAGCTCTCGTACATCGCTTTGTCCTCCCCGTATCCGACAGTCACGCCGTCAATCTGCGGTATCTCCACCGATGTTTCGTCAGCCTCGTCTTCGAGTAGCCGAAGGACGGCGTACCGAAGATACTCGTGATTCGGATTGTCTGATGATTGGGCGACCTGCTCGTGGTGCTCTGCGACCCGCTCTGCATCGTCGAGAACGGTCGTTAGATATCGGTCGGTCATGGTTCGTGGAGACGGGACTGCGCCTCCGCCCCTCGGCGGGCGCTGATAGACTTAACCAACAAATAGCGATCAGTCGTATCCTCTGTTGGTTAACCCTTCTCTGCTCGAATGCTGAGCCGGATCGGACTACCGGAGCCAAGAATTGTATATCTGTATAGAGATAACTCCATAGGAAATACGAGGGACAAGACTAATACCGCTAGATGCGATACCGATAACTAACGATGATGGAGTACGTCGACGAGACCGCGGCGAAGATCATGGTCGCGGCCCGGCCGGGTGACTCGATCCGGCGAATCGCCCAGAAGATCGACGGCTCCTACTCGTGGGTCTACGACTGGATCGAGCGGTTAGAGGACGCAGGCTTCATCCGGCGTGAAGACGGCGTCTACATCGAGAAGTACGTTGTCAGGGATCGCTACTACGACCTCGTCGCGGCCATTTCTCGCGCTGTCCCCCCCTCGATCGACGACGGCTACGTCATTCCACACTTCGCCGGGATGCCCTTTGCGTACACGAAAATCGATGGCGTCTACGTCTGGACCCACGGCGGCTATCAGATCGCTCGCGGCCACGACGATTATCCGATCTTCATCCAGGTCGCCGACCGGGATATCGAACGGTGGACGGCGTTCTTTGATGAGTTCGGGATTCCGAGCCGGATCGAAGAGCGGCCGGACGCGACCGACTACGATGCGACTGTCTCGTACGTGTTGTTCCCGACGAGTGGGGAGATCACTCGCGAGTGGGTTGACGGCAATCCGGTTATTCCGTTGGATGAGGCAATCGAGCACATGTTGGAGTACCGGGTGAACTACGAACCGGCGTTGGAGATGATCGCCGACGAGTACGACCGCGATATCGACGCGTCCCACGAGGATCCGCGTTTGAACGCATGAGTCTCGGTGAACGCGAAGACGAGCTGCTGGACACCCTGGAGGCTGTCATTGACGCTGACCTGCCGTACGTGCTCGTCGGTGGGTGGGCGATCGCGGCGTTCAATCAACGCTTCACCACGGACGTCGACGTCGTCATTCCGGCACAAGCGGTTGACGACTACACCGACCTTCTCACCGACCGCGGCTACGAGAAAACGGCCGATGTCGAGCGAAGCGAGCTCTACGAGGGCCGTACTATCCGGTTTACGAAAGATATCGGGAATCCGGTTCGGTTCGACGCGATGGTCGACGCACTTGGCTGTCGCCAGACGGAAGCTGAATGGTCGTATCGCTATCTGGCCCAGCACTCTGTCACCCAAGAACTGCGAACCGGCCGCCCGGTAACAGCCAGGATTCCGGAACGGGAACTGCTGTTCGCGGTGAAACTTCACAGTGGGCGCAAGGCAGACTCCCGGGATCTGGTAGTGCTGGCTGCTGGCGCGGATTTCGACCGGATCGCGACTCATCTGCATCGCGGAGAGTCCGAGAAGCTCGCTGGTCGCATCGAGACTGTCCTCAACCGCCTCACGTCGGAGGATTTCGCAGATGCATTCAAAGGAGTCTTCGAACAGCAAACGGTTCCCGAACAGGATATCGATGCCGTCGTTGAGTTCCTTCGTGACCAGCAGCGCCGAATCGATTCTGAACGATAACATCGACTGTCGATGGGTATGTCCCGGGACCGATCGAAACACACGGGGTCGGGACGCCGAACGAATTAACCAACAATGTCGACAGAGTACCCTCCGGCGTTGGTTAACAGCCGGGAAGGGGGTGTTCAGCCCTCTACAACTGTGTCGATGATCTCCTGAGCGGTCGAACTGATCCGGCCGAGACGCTCCTGAATGCTCTCCGCATCGTCGTCCTGCCACGCGGCAAGATAGAACGCTGACCCGCTCGTATCCAGGTTGAAATACCGCCCGACGATGTACGCAACGGCTTCGGCTTCGACCTCGCGCTTTGCGCGCTCGGGCTCGTTGTCGCCATCGAAATGAAGCAGCGCGTGGGCGTACTCGTGAACCAATGTCACCGCGAGATCGGCCTGATTTGAGCGGGCTTTCGCTTCGACAACGGGCTGGCCCTCGTGGAGAGTCCGGTGTTTGCAGACGCCTTTCGCGTCGCCATGCTCCCACTCGGCAGCGTCGACGACACGGACGTCGATATCGAGAGTAGTTGCCGCATGGAGGAGCGCTGGCACCAAGTCGTCGGCGTCACCAGCTGCCTCGGTTTCCAGCTCGGGGAGCGGTTCGCCCTCGGTTTGAGACACATCGAAGACTGCCGTTGGTTTGAATCCAACCAGTCCTTTCGACCACTCCTCGGGCGATGTCTCGTCGTAGTCACAGTCACTTTGCTCGTGGTAGCTCGGTGAGTTCTCGCACTCTGGGCACTGCTTCGTAATAATGGGTGCCCAGATCCAGATCGCCTGTTCACCTTCTTGGACGTGCCGGTCGAACTCATTTCGCCAGGTATTGTAGCCCGCAACGCGGGTCGCCTCGGGACACTGGAGCTTGATCAGGAGTGTGTTGCGATGTGAGTAGTCATGGAACCGGGACTGAACGTCGAGCCACTCCTGGAATTGCTGGCTGGCTTTCGCCTCGTCGACATCAACGACGAGCTCGTCGATCCAGTCTTCGATGGTGCTGTGCATCTCGTTGTTCCGTGTGTCGGTTTCCTCGAACGAGACCGACGTCTCACTAGCAGTCAACATGGATTGCATCACGTCGAGTACGACGGCGCTGCGTCAGGTCAGGACGCGCCGCACCCCTCGGGGGCGCACGATAAACGACGGCGCGACTGCGGGGTTTATGTCGGGGTTGCTATCGGAGGCTGGGATTAACAACCAGTGCGACACAATCACCGGGAGAATGGGTCTCGTCGAAACGCTCCGCGGGGTCGTTGGTACTCGCACGTCCAGCCCGTCTACCCTGTATGAGTGCCGCCACTGCGGAACGACCCTTTCCGAGGACGCCGAAACGTGTCCGACCTGTGGTGGAGAAGACGTTGTGTGCTACCAGTTCTAAGTACACGTCCTCCTATCTGGGCAGGTTGCAGTCAGACTCGTTTCTGTTCGAGATAGTGCCCGGTCAAACACCCCGCAATGTGAATGGGGATCGGTTATCGAAGCGCCGCCTTCTCGTCAGCGAAGCCGATCGTGACGAGATACTCGAGGAACGCATCGAACTGGTCGACATCGCTCGGCGTGTCCGTCGCGAGGTGTCGTGCCCACTCGATGGCCCACTGGAACGCAGGATCGGTTCCGCCCTTGCCATGTATATACCACCAGCGGGCGGCCTTCAGGACGATGAGCGGATTCGTCGGCGGCTGCTCGCTCGCGAGTCCACGAGTGATCGACCGGATCTCCTCGGGTACCTCAGCGGGATCGACCTCGCCTGATTGGGTGTTCGACACGTCGACTGGAATGTCGTCAATCGAGACATCGTTCGGACGCTGTTGTTGACTCACGGAAAATCACCATCTCTGAGGACTCTCTGGATCGAGCCCTCGCTCTCTCTGGAGGGCGCGAAAAACAGCTCGCTGCGTCACGCCGGCGGGAGGTAGACGCTCTGCTCGCCGGCGCCTTCCTCAAGGTTATTTCGATGGCGGTGGGCGAAGTAGCAGTCGTAGCTGCAGTAGCCACAGAGAGCCCCAGTATCGTATTCGGCAACGAATGGACCGCGCTGAGTCATCCAGACGTTGGCTTCGCATTCGGTACACGCAGCACCATCGAGATCCCCCGGCGATGGCCCCTCATACTCGATCTCGAAGGAGTCGTCCTGTGGTGTCGATTCGGGCCAAACACCTTGGGCCTGCCAGAATTCCTTGAGACGGGCGAGACTGTGGCGGACCGTCTTGCGAACCGTGACGTGGTCGGTGTCGCGACCGCTGTCGTCCCACCCGTCAGCCGTCCAGAACTCTCCGAACTGCGCCCCGCGATGCAGGCCGTTCCAGTCGAGACCGGCAATGTCGGCCGGTGGATCGTCCGTGAGCGTCGGTCGGGTCAGTTGCTCGATGACGTCGAGCTGTTTCGGCGGGCTTCCACCGAGGATATGAACACGACGGCCCCGCCAGTCGGTCGGCTCGGAGAACTCGTGGGCCAATCGGTCGGCATACCCTCGTGAGTAGCCGAGCACGAGGTCGTCGGGAATCATGTCGATCACCTTGCGGCACTTGGGGACGATGACGAGGTCTGCATCGGGATAGCTCGCCTGGATCTCGCGCGCAGCGGCCACGTACCTATCGACGTCGTCGGGGTCGTACACGTCTCCAATCACGCCGACCTTGGGTTCGTGTTCGAAAAACCGGGCGACGTATCGATCCAGATCGGGATTCCGAAAGTCGTTATCCAACATCCCGACGGGGATGTTCAGATGCTTGAACTGGGCCTGCTGATATCCGCAGTCCTCTCGGAACCCAGGTAGGTAGCCGAGCCTGTAGGCATCCAGAGCGAACGGCGCTCGATGAAGGAACGCCACGCTGTCGGCTTGTCTGGCAGCGGCAATCTCGCGTTCAGTGCTGCTGCTGGGGCTGATATCGAGCGACATGAATGTGGCCTGCGAGGGCGAATCCGGCCGCCCTGCACCCTCTCAGAGGGGCAATAAACGGAGTCGCAGTCCACTATTAACCAACATTAAACCCCAGACCCGCACTTTGTTGGTTAATTATCTGGACGGCTCCGATACCTGCCAAGGATTTTCCAACTCACTCGTTGGGCTGACGCCGCCGGCGTACCTGCTCTGGATTCGGCACCCAGGGATGAACATCCCAGCAATGGAGGGCGTGCTCTCGTGCCGTATCGAACAGCGCCTCACATGACCCACATTCGTAGATCGTCTCGGGCCAGCGTTCTGTGACGAACATCGCCGTCACCGTTGATCTGATTGGGTCTGGTGCAACCGACTGCCGGACGTAGTCATAGCCGATCACCGTCTGTTGACGAAGCGCCGACTGCGCCAGCCGCTCGGGCCGGTCTGCTGGGAGATACACCCAGCGGACGAACCCATCTTCAGAGTCTTTCGCCGACGGTTGGAAGATGAACCACCGATCGTGGTCGTCGCGGAAGAGATACCGCTCTCTTCCCCGATTTTGGAGATAGAGCGGATCGCCGCGACCCGGAATCACCCGCAGACCGATGGACGGGGAGATCGGGGCGAGGAGTCGCTCTTCCAGCGTGATCGAGCCGGACTCTCCGGATGATGTCTCGCCCTCGAAGTCGTCAAGCGTCGCTTTGGCGGTCATGATTCGTCGGGATTCGTCTCGTCTGTGTCTTTCCCAGCTGTTCGCTCGTGCCGGTCGTTGTATCGCTCGAGTTCTCGGCCGATGCACTCCAGCGCCGTGACGGCGCGTTCGATGAGCTGATACGTGGCCCGCGAGAGTCGGATGTTCTCCATCAGGTATCTTCCTCTGGTTCGATGAGGTCGTTACTCTCAGCGGCGAGTGCCTGAACGGCTGAAGCAGGATCGTTCTCGACCGGAAGTGTTCGATGGTCGAGTGGGGCGGGATACGCCCGGTTCCCCTGCGCACAAAGTATGATCAACCACTCTTCGCTCCCTTCGGCGAGGACGACGTAGTGGTCGATATCCCGACGTTGGAAGACTGGCCGATCTGTCCGGCTCACCGCACTCCAGTTTGCCGGCAGTGACGATGACGGCGTCCCACCATCTGGCGTGAGTGCTCGGTACTCTTCGAATTCGGTGAGTGCCGCCTCGATATCCTTCCCGGTGAGGTGCCAGCAGTCGGCCGGGCCATCACACACCAACTGACTGACCACGTCGTTGCGGAACTGGATGTAGTGTTGCTGGGCGACGGTTTCGTTGTCGGTGTAATCGAGGAGGAGCGCACAGGCGAGCTGTGCCGGTCCGCTTCCCATATAGCCCCAGTCGAATCCCGCCGGGCTATGCCGCACGAGACCGAGACTTCGATCGGGGGAGAGGCGTTCGTGTGCGGTGAGGTTCAGGACCACTGGCGTTCCATCGACACGCATTCCGACGTACTCAACGCAGTCTGCACTCGCCTGCCATCGCTCACTCGCATCCTGTACGACTGCTCGTGGGTCGGTAGTCGAATTCATCTCCATCGGTTGCATGCGGGCGTTCGGATTCCCCGCGCCCCTGCTGGGGGTCGAAAAACCACCACCGGCTATTAGCCCCTCAGCGTCGCTTCAAAGTTAGAATTCAGACTATTATAGTTCAGACTATAACAATCCATCAGACAACCAATCGATAGAGACAAGTCTATTCTTCGAAGAGACAGCGAGCGGCTGCATCGTCGCCAGTGAGGGTCTGCTGATCCTCGTCCGTATCAGCGAAGAGTGTTGACTGATCTCCCTCGGATGTTTGCTCAACTTCGGGTCGATCGTCGACACCGAACTCACTAGCCTCGGGCCGATCAAGACGCGAATCCCGGTCACGATGATCCACGTCAGCGCCGAAGTCCTCAAGCGAGGTCTCGACGCTCGTTTCGGTTACTTCGAGTTGGCCATCGTCATCGAATGCGGTCTGTCGTAGAATCTCGATCTCTGGTCGATCGCTCATCTCATTCGAGCCTCCACCCACCGAGGCTCCGACAGACACCTCCGGGCGTTGGGTCAATCGTCTTGTGCGCGGATTTTGCTGGCCCGCTGTTCAAGCCGGCGGAGGATCTGGACCCGTTGCTGATTCGCGTTCTCGTAGGCGACGCAGGCTCGCAGCGTCTCCATATCGTTGATCGTCACGATACCAGCGTTGATGAGTCGCGTATTCGGGGGCTCGAGCCGTTGTTCTGGCGAAAGCTCGCTTGCGTCTGTTGTTTGACCGTCTGGATTGCTCACTGATAATCGCCTCCGCCACTGCTGAGGCGACAAAAAACGGCCCTCGTCGTTACCCGTCTTCTTCGGGTTGGATTTGGCGAGCGTCCTCTGCGAGATCGTGGATGTATTCTCTGAGGGTTTCCATGTCCTCGCGAGCGTCTTCGAGGGTCTTGCCTTTCGCTTTCGCGATTACCTCGTCCTGATCTCTAGTACCGGTTCCACGCTTGAGCTTTACGGTGAGGGAGACGCCGACGTCACTTCGTTCGACGTACTCCGTTCGTGTCGTCTGTTCGCTCGATTCAGCCGATTCGCCATCCGTACGAGCTGGTTGGGTATGTTCTGACATGGATTTCTTTCGGTGATTGGTATTTAGATGGACGCTGCGGCCGGCTCGCCGGGTGTTTCGTGAAGGATTGCGTCGATCTCGGCCCCGGTGAGTCGCCAGCTTCCAGCAGACCCAGCACAGTCCAGTTGGCTCACGACCTCGGTTTTGAATGCCTGGTAGTGGTCGAGAGCGAACGCTTCGTCATCCGTGTAGTCGAGGAGGAGTGCGAGCGCGAGTTGCGCCGGACCACTACCACCATATCCCCATTCGAATCCCGAGGGACTGTGATTCACCAGCGCGAGACTCCGCTCTGGTGTGACCCGTTCTTGGCCGGGACGTTTCTCAACGATAGCCTGCCCGCTCTGCCGATACCCGACGTAGACGATGTCGCAGTCGCTCGCTGGGCGTGTCTGTTCAATCGAGTGTGTGTCGCTAGGTCTACTCATCGGTCTGTTCGGGAGCTACTCGTTCGAGCACCCCCGCACCCCTCAGGGGGCGAAAAACAGTCACAGGAACTGCTTACCCCTACGCGAGATGGGAGATATCGGCTGGTTCGTCGACATCGTCGAACTCGCCTCGTTCGACCGGCTGCCAGTCATCACCGGGTGCTGGACTCCACCAGTCGACCTTGTAGGCACCTGGTGCGCCGAGGATCTTCACCCGTGCCGAGCCGTCAGGCAGATCACGACGGAGCTTCTCGTCGACGTGAAGGTTCCACGTCGAGTCGGTGTCGAAGCACGCGAGCACGGCCTCCTCGTAGCCACGGTCTTCTCTGGATTCCCGGAGGATGACCTGCGTGTTGCAGTTCTTGCAGAACACTCCCTCGAAGGGAATGTGACTGAATATCTCGTGCCCGCAGACCGGACACCAGAGGAACTCGAACAGTGCTTCTCTGTGGCGGTCGATGACTTCCAGACTCATCTATGGATCTGGCCCGATTGAGACGGGCCACCCATTCCGGCCCAAAATAAACGTCACCGTAGGTCCGCACCAATCAATCAGCGCTCGGCGCCGTACACGATTCTCGAGGATGCTTCGTACCCACAGCTCCGACACTCGAACCAACGCTGAACCTTCGCGCAGTCAGCCGTTTTTCCGCCGATTGCCACATCGCTGTTCGGACACTCGGGACAACTCAGTTCGGGCGCTGGCCGTTTCCGGAGCTCGTCACGGAACGATTTCGCGTCTTTTGTCTCGTACCCCCGCGACCACACCGGGTAGCCGTCGACGAGGATTGCGCCACGCCACTTGTAGCGGTACGAGCCCGGTGCTCGGTGTAAGACCGCCCGAGCGCCGGTCTCGGTATTCCGGTATGCGAGTGTGGGCGTGCGGCTCTCGCGCTTCCAATTTGTGATCCGGGACATCTGTTAGAAGTGGACGTCGGCGGGCACGATCCAGAGCTCCTCGCTCTCCTCCAGCACTCGATCCAGCTGCTCACGGTGACGGATACCGTTCGCGTACTCGTTGTACAGGAACACCGTCGGCCCGTCATAGGCGCCGACCTGGTGGAAGGCGTGCCGAGCGAGATCTTCGTCGTGCATGATCTCCTCGTCGGAGAGTTCCTCGATGGCCTCTTTCACCCGGTCGAGATTCCGCTCGAACTCCTCTTTCGTCGCCTCCCAGCCACGCTCGAGGAGATCTTGGCCGTCATCGGAGTCGACAGGAGCCGCCGTCGGGTGCTCACCCCATCGCGCCTTCCCCGCAACGGACGTGTCCTCCTCATCAAAACAGACGTAGTAGTCGAAGACGGCGCCGGCGTGTGGGTCCGCGCCGACCAGGCGGTCGAACACCGTCTTTCCGGTGGCCAGTGCGTCGTCGTGGGTCGATTCTTCTACCAGAGCGTAAATTACCATGTGCATCTCGAACACCTTGAAGCGCCGACGCACCGGGAGTGATTGCTCGCTCGCTCCTGCTGCGCCGGCACCCATCGCCGGCGCTCGAAAAACCCATCTCGAACTACGTGCGTTTCAGAATTTTCCGCACGCTCAACGGATGGAATGCTCCCAGGTTGCTACCTTTGTTTTGGCTGTTGAATCTCTATGAACAGTGGTCTAAGTCAGAAATCCTCAATCTGATATTTCTCATTCAGCGCTGAACGATCCGATAACGCTGAATCTGTCACCGTCACAATCACCTGATACTCCGGCAATTCTTCTGGCAACGCCAATACAAAGTTTGTAATATCGGGTGCATTCCCTGTGTCCGGGATATCGAAATATGGAGAGTCAAATATGAACATCCGGATCGGCAGCGTGTTCGATTGCTCTGCCAGCTGCTTCAAGACGGCCGTATGGAACAGTAAGGCCAGAATCTTCCCCTCGTTCGAGTACTCGTTATGCCGATCGGACGGGACATCATTCCCGTCCTCGATCACGACGGTGAAATCGTAGCCCCCCTGTGGATTGAACACAACATTCTGGGCATCGGCAAACCGACCGTGTTCGAAGTAGGAGAGAAGGTCATTCATCTCCTCCCGTAAGTTGCTCTTGAGATCAGTTCGCTCTTCCTCAATATGCCGACGAACGATCCGCTCGAAAGTTTGCAACGCTTGTCGTTTCTCTACCTTCTCACGGCGGCGTTCGTACGCCCCTTCTAAATCTTCAATACGTTCAGTAGTGTCGTCAAGTTCGTCCTCCTTGGCATTGATCTCCACTTGGACCGATGTCGCATCCCGCTCCAGCGAAGATATTTCTGTTTCCAATTCATCCCGCCGGTCAATTAACTGGGTGACATCGCTCTCCGCGATCTGTGATTCTATCGTTTCCAGCTGTTCCTGATGATCTTGAATCCGTGACTCAAGAAGATCTAGTTCCCCCTCGAGTTTTCGTTCCCGGGATCGCAGCTCGGTCAGTTGCTCTTCCACCTCTTCGCGTTCCATGGCCGATTCACGTACGTCCCGCTCGGTGGCCGTTTCAATCCTCTTGTCTGGGACCTCCTTACGACACAGCGGACAATCTCCATCATTCAACAGCCGGCGGCGTTGCGAATCATCGACATCGTTTGTACAGATTGGGCACCGTTCCGGGATGCTCATCATCTCCTGCAGGTCCTGAGCTGTTGAATGAACCTCTTCCCCCATCTCCATCTCCTCATATCGCTCGATACTCAGCCGAATTTCCCGCAAATCACCGCGTGTCTCCCGTTTTTCGGACTCCAAGTTGTTTATTTGCCGTTGCAGCCGCAACTTCTCTGACTCCAGCTGTTCCAGCTCATTATCCTGTTCTAGCGTTTCATTGATAGAGCGAAGTTCCGCTCGACGATCCGCTAATTTTGTTTCAATCTCCTTCTTGTTCTCCTGCAATTCGGCCAGCCGTTCCGCCAATTTCTTCTCTCGGCTCTGGGCGGTTTTAAGCTCTTCTGCGGCTGTTTCTTCTTCTTCGGTCAGCTCATACTTCTCAGATCGCCGTTTCTTGCTCTGGTTGATCGCAGCGGCTAGGTTAATGCCGAACAGAAGGTCAATGAAATCCTCTTTGTCCTGCCAGCGGAGGAACTTCTTGTACTCTGGCGCCATCAAGCAGAACAATGAGAAAATGTTGTACCGACCAAACTCACGGGATTCAACCGGCCAGATACCGAATGCCTCGGAAACATCCTGCTGTGTGTTCCGGGCTTGGAAGGGGATGTCATCCTCCGACGATGGATCTGTATTCAGCTTTGGCCGATCGTCACCTGAATACCCGCGGCCGTCCCGATTTAAAAGCCGTTGAACCAAATAGTGGTTCGTATCGACCGACCAATTCCCAGTTGTTTCTAGTGAATCCTGCTCGGACTGGATCGGATCGGTCAGTGTAATTCGTTGTTTTTCCTGACGGCCGAACAGGTTAAACCGAATTGCCTCAAGGATCGCAGTCTTTCCCTGATCATTTGGGCCGTAGAGAGCTGTATCAGTGTCATCTAGCCGGACCACTCGGTCATCCAGATTTCGGAACTGTTGCGCCCGAATCCGCCGTATCGTTACCCTATCAACGGGAAACTCCGGTTCGTGGTAGTTCGCTTCGAGCAGCTGGCGGCATTCGTCAATCTGATCCGGCTCCATGTCCTCTGCCTCCAACGCCTCAATGATACTCACAATGATCTCCTCACGCTCAGGCATGTGCGAACTCCCCCGTTAACTCGTCTAAGAACTCGATTTCGTTCGCTTTGAATTTTCTCCGCGGGCCGACGAGGAGTTCTGCTCCAGTCGAGGCCTTCTGGAGACGGTCCCCCTCACTAATATATTGAACAAAGTCATCATGCGTCATGTGGGCGATCTCGTCAATTACCGTTTGCTGGGCATAGTTCCAAGATGAGAGCATCATACTATCGGCGTGTTCGATTCGGTCGTAGAACTCGTTCACCATGATTTCGCCCGCAGGCGCTAATTCGACACCATAGCGGCGTTCGTGTTCTCCGACCTCCCCCGTCCCCTTCTGACCGATAACAGGTTCATCAATTAGTTGCCAGGCGAACAAGCGGTTCTTATCTTCGTAGACGTCGGACGAGAAGGGGCCGGAGCTACGTTTCGTGAAGCGGTAACGGTATCCAGTACGGTCAAGCATTCCGAGATCGCCTTCTAATTCTCCGATGGCATCGTAGTCATCTTGTTGCGCGATCCTACGGTTCACGAGGTAGACCAGCTTCTGTAGGCGGTACCGCGATTCAATCATTCCAGTGTCGGACCGGTCGCCGTAATCCTTCACCAGCTTCAGTAGCATTGCGAAGTCAATGAGCTCGTCAATCCGGAACCGGAGCTCGTTCCACGTTTTCACCAATTCGTCGCTGGCGATCGTCCCGTCGCGGAATGCAGCCAGTTGCTCCTCCGAGAGCCCGAAACTGCTGAGGGTTGAGATGACGCGGTCGTCTGAGAACACCTCTCGATTCAGGAACGAGTAGTACTCCTCTCCGAATTCCTCAAACTCGCTCCTAGTCGCCATGGCCTCGCCGTAAACTTCGGTGATGGTCCGGACGTATTCCTGCCGTTGCTCGGGATCCAATTCGAACCGGTCAACTGCGCGTTCGAGGACTTTCCATTCGTTCGGCATCAGGGCACCCCCAATTCATCACAAACCTCGTTGTTCCACTCGATCACCTTTTTCGTCCCACCTGAACAGGCCGGATTCGCCGTGTTCAGGTGGCCCAGTGCGTACGCCACGAGGTATTCCTTTGACGGAGCGACGGAAACTCGCGGATAGCGAGATCCAACTGTTTCCGCCTTGTCAGAGCCGTTGACGCAGAGAATAATCTCGCCTTCATTTGGGTAACTCCGCGTCTCAAGATAGTGCTTGAGATGAGGATACGGTTCGTTTTCAAGGCATTCCTGCCAATGGATGATCCAGACGCTGTTCTGAATCAATTTGTCTCGGTCTACGAGGTTGTCTAGTGAGTGGAAGTATTCCTGGATCAGGAGCTTGTCGCCGTGGATTCCGTCCCGGATCTCCTGCACGATGTCGGTGAAGTCTTGGCCGTAGCAGCCGCCGCTCTTGGTGAGAATCAGTAGATTTTCTTCGTGCGGGACGGCATCTTGTGGCGAGTTATACCGGGTAATCATTTCTGTTCTCCAGCGATAATCCGGAGCCTTCGTTGGATCGATTCCAGTTTTTGATGCTCCTGCTCCAAACGTTCATTCTTGTTCTCTCCTTGTCCTTTGATAATGGTTTCCTTCGACAATTCACTGTGCGTCTCAAAATCGTCTCTCCATGCCTCGAAATCACGTCGTAGCTGTCTCCCGTGAACTGTCTTTGCGTTCGATAACAGTTCTGATAAATCGTTCATCCGATCAGTGAATTCATCATATGCGTCTTGCTTGGCGTGGCTACGATCGTCCTCGTTGACCCATGCGAGGGAGTCTTGCCACGCTGTGACTGTCCCAGTGATAGTCTCGCGGTCGGGTTGTTTGTCAACGACCCGTGCGTGGTACCCGACGGCGAGTAAGGCGGCGAATAGGGTAGTGAGCATTACGGAGAAGACGTAATCCAGACGGCCGATACCAGTTCTACCAGCTGTGGCGAGAATGAGGAGGAGGTAGCCAAATGTGATGACAATGCCTGATGCGGCGATGTAGCCAAGGATGGAAATGGCGAGGCGACGCACTTGTTGGAGTGGTGGGGAAAAGGTGCGTTTCCTCATTTTGGCTGTGAACAGGATGAGGATGCCAAGGAAGATGACAGAAGTAGCGGCGTAGACGCCAATGAAGAAATTGGGGTTTGATATTTGGAGGAGGAGGGAGCTGGAGAACTGGAAGGTAAGAAAGACGGAGGCGAATTCAAGGAGAAGAACTTGAAGGAACAGATGGATCCCGTGACCGAATGTTATGTGATCGATGAGGCGTTGGATTGTCCGCTGAGCCTCCATATGGATTCCATGGATGCACCTGACATATAAAAAAGTGGACCTGCTCCAGAGTTTCCTTTCTCAGTCCTCCTCCACTCGTTCGACAGTGATGGTCAGGTCGCCCGATTCGTAGTCGGCCTCGAAGTCGACGGTGAACGCATCCGAGTCGTACGCGGCGTGGTAGGCACGGTGTCGTTCGAGTGACCCCGTCGCCTTGAAGTGGAAGAACGCAGCTGAGGTGTAGGGCTTGCTCTGGGTCTCGACCTGCGTCTCGACAGAGGCCGGGAGCGCGATTTGTGGTGTGTCCGTGTCGATACTCGCAGCGAACGCCTTCGCTTCCTCGACGGTCGCCTGCGAATGTGCGGGCGTCTCGCCGGTCAGCACGTTTACCGGCGTCTCGGTATCGTCGGTGAACAGGACATCGTGGAAGGTGCGTGTCCCGAGGACTGCGTCGGGATCTAACTCGCAATCGTGGAATGGGTCGTCGTCTGGTTTCTCGGGCATCCAATCACGAGCCTACGGTGGGGCTCAGTCCTTTCAGCCCCAGAAAAACCACCATCTGCTTCGACGCAAATCGGCCTACGAACGGCTGAGTGTCGCGTCCGGAGACGGTGCTTCACCGCCCGGGATACGCAGTTCCTGGCGTTTCCCGACCCACTCGCCGAGCTTCTGTGTGAGATACTGGCGAGCCGTCGACTGGGTGAACACACCCTTGTTGACCATATCGCCAACGACGTCTTTCAGTGCCCGGAACTGCCCCTTCAGATGGCCGTCGCCGACCGGCTCGCCGTCGTGCCACCGAACGGTCGCGAGCGCGCCGTTACCGACCGTCTCGCCGTGGTCGATTGTCTCCGAGTCGTACTGCAGGCCGAACCACAGCGTCCGATAGGCGGTCACCTCGAAGGTGGGTGACACCACGTAGAACGCCTCGTGATGGAGGTAGTCGAGATGGTCAGCGATAATCTCCTCGAGCGTGAGCCCGGTGGCGCGGGGCTTCGGTTCGACGACCGTCGACGGGCGGTCTTTGCCGGCGAGGGACCCGTCGACGGCATCTGCCTCGAGGCCATCGGCCAGTTCCGCCAGCAGCTGTTTCGCCCACTTGGAGTCGGTGTCCTCGCCACCGAACGGGGTTTCAGCCGAGATTCGGTGTTTGAGCTTGAGATTCGCTGCACCCCAATGAGAGTAGTGGAGCGTGTACTGTCCGTCAGTTCGTTCGTACGCAACGAGTGCGCGGTGGCCCATTGAACAATCACCTCGCAGGACGACCCACGACTGGATCGCCCCGCACCCCTCCCGGGGGACGAACAACGCTACTCGTCGATCGGGTCGGGGGAACTGAGGTCCGCGTACAGCACCTCATCGTCGCGGACGACGTACCGTTTCGCCAGCACGGGAAATCGGCATTTGGTAAATCCGGCTGTCTGGATGTCGAATTCTTCGTCCGGTTCGAGATATTCTGCGAGCGACCGGAGGAACTCGTGGGTGACGATGCCACCGTCGTAGTCAGGAAGACCGTTCTCACGGGCCTCGTACACGTCGAAGCTGTCGTAGCCCCAGATGACGAGTTCGCCGTCGTCGTCCACTTCCCAGTTGAGCGTCCCGAAGCAGTGGTTCTCACAGAGCTGGCGGACGGCCTGTGGGTCTGTTACGAGCGCGCCGGTCGATGTCGTTGCGGCTTGGAGTGTTGCCATGGGTTGTTCTCGGGAGCGGTCTCGCGCCCCCGCACCCCTTCA
The DNA here is from genome assembly GCF_011440255.1 of Haloarcula sp. JP-Z28. Classification (NCBI taxonomy): domain Archaea; kingdom Methanobacteriati; phylum Methanobacteriota; class Halobacteria; order Halobacteriales; family Haloarculaceae; genus Haloarcula; species Haloarcula sp. JP-Z28. The sequence goes on from NZ_JAAOHT010000006.1 coordinate 43,896, forward strand.
GGGGGCGAACAACCGCTCACGCTGTGACGGCCACAGGACGCTTCGCTGCCGACGCGTCGAGCTGTCAGGATTCTCCGTGTACGTCACCGTCCCTCATCGTATTCGGTTGGGTGAGAACATCCACCTGCTCGAGGAGCGTCGTCGCGGTGCTAATTCGCTCCTGATCAGCGGGCTCCAATTGGTCGATGTCGATACTGGTGAGGCTGCTGAGCGCGCGGTGGAGTCGATAGCCGGGGGTGTCTCGTGGGTCCATGTGTGCGCCTCTGCCAATTTACGGCGCGAAAAAACACCGGCGGGCCGTCAGCAGGGCAGTCCGGAAGTGATCTCGAACTGGCCTCCAGTTAACCAACAGAACGAATCGATATCAGGATTCGTTGGTTAAACTGACCCTGTCTCTACTGACCGGCTTCGGGTTCGGGTCCATAGCGGAGTGATCCGCACCACTGACACTCCCACATGGGCTGCCCGGTCCACTCGTCGTCGGGGATAGCCTCGAATTCGTGGAATCGATGCTTAGTTTCCCGAACACACTCCCGACACTCGAGGTAAGTTCTGTTTGGGCGCTCGTGTCGTGGCTGTTCGGTATCGGTCTTGCCAACGGAGTCCTGGAGCGCAATCGCCGGCACCAGCCAGAGGTCGTCGTCTGCGTCCTCACGTAGGCTTGCAAGACGAGCTTCGGTGCGAACCTCGCTCCCGGTTTCGTCGTAGAGAAACGTCGCGTGCTCGCCGTCGTGACGGGACTGCGTCGTCTCTCTCCACGCCGTCCGCTCATGAGCAGCCGCGAGCAGCTGATTACCACATTCAGACGTGACCCGTGTCGCCGAGGGGAGCGAGGGCCACTGATCGACAAGCTGTGGGGCCGGTTCCTCGTCGAGATCGTAGATTAGCTTGCAGTCATCGACTACTGGGTCATCATCTCCCTTCGCGAGGAGGGTGGCCGCAGCAGATCCCTTCCCGACGGCGCCGTAGAACGTCGACGCCTCAACGAGCAGCTGGATGACGTGGAGGAGAGTCCGTTCGGCGTTCGATGTGTCCTGGTCGTCGGCTCCTTCGAGATGGTTCGTGAGACAGAACCGGCACTTCGACTGGCCAGCGGGGATCGACGCTCCACAGGAAGCGCACTCGGTCTCATCTGCTGTCGGGTCGTCTGGATAGCCCGCGTCGACGCCACCAGAGCGCTGCCGCCGGGGCTCGCCACTACTACTGGCGAGTTGATCGTCGGGAACGTGGGTCGCTTCGCCGAGCGGTCGGAGGGCTTCGTAGTCGGCGTACTGGTCGGTCATAGAGTGATCTGGCCGTATCATGCTTCGTCTTCGGATTTAAACAATGGCTCTCACATCAATCAGACAACAAAATACAACCGAAAATCAGCAGTGTGGGCGTTAGACAGCCAGTTCGTCCAGTGTGTCACGGTGGGTCCGCACGGTGACCACTGAGACGTTCGCTACTTCAGCGATGTCCGACTGGGTGAGCCATCGTCCGTCTTCGCGTCCGGCTTTGTACAGACAGGCTGCGGCGAACCCGGACGGCCGAACCCCCGTGGTTGCCCCGGTCGATTCGGATGCTTCTGCCAGCTGCCGAGCCCGCTGCCGGATTTGATCGGAGACGTCGAGCTCAGACGCCAACCGCGGAACGAACGCACTGGGCGTCACCGGCTGGGCCGGCAGGCCAAGTTCCGTATTCAGCGTCGTGTATGCGTTCGTCACCCGCGATTGCTCGACGCGCGCCGACTCGGTGATGTCGTCGAGCGTTCGCGGCCGCCCGTTACACCGACACGCGCCGTAGACACTCGCGGCGGCCATCGCCTCGATCGACCGGCCCTGCAGGAGGTCCTCGTTCTGAGCGCTGCGGAATAGCTGGCAGGCCTGGTCACGGATCGTCTCGGATAGTTCGAGCGCACTACTGATCCGGCGGACTTCACTAAGCCCGTGTGCGAGGTTGCGTTCAGCTTTCGACTGAAACCGCCCACGGGTCTGTTCACGCCGCATCCGAGCGAGCCGCCGTCGCTTCTGTCCTGAGAGTTCGTTCCCGTTCGCATCGGTCCCGCGGCCGATCTCCGTCGACAACCCTCGATCGTGTCGTGCCGCCGTCAACGGAGCGCCCGTGCGCTCCCGTTCGTCTTCGTCGAACCCTCGCCACTCTGGCCCGTGGTCGATCCGCTGCTCGTCGATGACGAGCCCACACTCCTCGCAGATGGTTTCGACTGCGTTGGTAGTGACCCGCCCGTCGCACTCGGGACACAGGTTAGCGCTCGACTCCGTCTGGACGTCCTCATCGAAGTCAGTTTCGTAGATGTCTCTGATTGCCATGGTTCTCACCGTGTTCAGGGAACTTGCCAGTACGGCGAGCCCCTCACCCATTGAGGGGACAATAGACTCTATGCTGGACTGAAGTGCCTACACAGGGAGTCGGGGGAACTTCGATGCCTGCCGTAAGAACGGCAAGAAGTGGAACAAGGTCCTCGACTGGGGCTACGACGAAATGTCACTAGACCTCCTGTACGTCAGATCGAGTCCTTTCTCATAGGACATGATAGGGCAGGACTAATCGTCCCGCTTCAGTGCTGCGTAGTATGGCACGCCCATCTTCACCGCGCCAATGAGTCTGTAGACGCCGTAGACGGCGCCAAGGGAGATCCCGACGGTTACGGCCCCGAACTCCATCCCGAGCTCTATCAACATCGTCACACGCGGCAGCACGCGACTGAGCAACGGGACGGATTGCAGGAAGAGGCCTGAATCGAGAACGAACGGTATCCCACCGTAGACGGCGAGCAGAGCGGCGTCTTTGAATTTCAGGACGCCAAAGAGGAGTAGCAGGCACACGCCACCGTATATCCATTCGAGGTTCTCCAGAACGGCCTCTCGACCCACGGCGATAGAGGTGTCCTTGTTCCCGGAGAAGTCACCTCGGATCTTGTTGATGGTCTGATGGAGGTCGTCGAACACTACCGAATAATCAGACTGTTCCAGCAAAGGTCTTGTTCCGGGTTCCACTTTCACTTCGCTTGGATCGAATTTTTGAACGTATACTCCATTACTACACTTGGAGCCTGGAATACAGTGTCACACGCTCCAGCGCTCCACCCCCCCATGTCGTCGGAACAATCGATCCTCGGAACCTGTCCAGCTTGCGACACCGAGATACCCGCAGGTATGCTCCTCATCGAGTACGAGAAGGACGACCACCGAGCGGTCTACGCGGAGTGTCCATTATGCGAGGATCCAGTTCATCCCCGGTGAGTTTCCACCCACATCCGCCCCATCGTCGAGAGCTGCGTTTCGAGACTATTTCCGACCTTCTCGCGGTCTACATACCCCTTTTCGTCGAGTTTCGAGACGTTGTATTGGACGCGGCTGCGGAACGACTCGTCGTACTCCTCCCCCTCTTCTTCGGCCAGCTGTTCGGCGAGCGCAGATGTCGACGCAATTGGATCCTTCCCAAAGAGGAAGTTCAGAATGGTTTTCTCGAAATCCTCAACGTCACTGCCAGGCGACGACGGGAACTCGACGTACATCTGCCCGTCGAGGTCTCGGGCACCCTCCGTCACACCGCTCTCGTTGATTCGGTCGAGAAGCTGCACGATCTCCTCGTACTGGCTGTGCACGGTCAGGTCCTCGTATTCCTTCAGATCATCGAGCGTGTCCGCGGCGTTCTCCAGAACCTCCATCATCCGGTGCACGAGATATTCCTCCGGCGAGACGTAGTAGGTGTGGAGCCGGTCTCGAATCTCATCCATATCTTCCTGGAACTCGGCGATTATCGAGTCGGCCGCAGTAGCGAACGCGAAGGCGACCGTGCGAGGCATCGAAGAGATGTTGACGAAAACCTCGTTATCAGCCTTCAGTTCGTCGAGGATGTAGTCGTAGGCCATCGGATAGAGGGTCTCATAGTCAAACATGCCCTCGATTTCGATGGATTCGCGCTGGACCTCGACGTCAATCAGTTTGAACGAATCTTCCAATCGGCGAGTCATATTCGATGCAAGTTGCGCGGCCTTACTCGTTGCCTCATCGTCTGGATCGCCTTCGTGCGTGATGAGCACGACTCGGTCGGCCTCCATCTGTCCCTGCGAAATTGGGTAGATGAGACGCTCGAAGTCGAATCCAACTGGGATAATATGGACTCGTTCGGTCATAGTTCCCTCTGTCTGCGGTTTAGGCTAAAGACCTTCGTTATACGCTTCGTATGTGGGACGAATTATGGTTATCTCGGGAAGTATGTGTTTTGGAAAGCCTAAGAAATAGATACCGTGCGAATAAAAGCGAACAAGACTTATCCCTGTGCGGTGAGTAGTGTCACGACAGGCGCCACCGAGACACAACCGCGCCTGAGAGATCCGACATGCCCGGCGACCGATTCCCGCACGAGTTCGTACCGAAGACCAAACCTGGGGCTTCCACCGATAGACGCCTTTTCGGCTACAACGTCGAGGAGTTCCCGGCCCTCCAAGCACCGTTCCGCCGGTCGACTTGGTTCGTAAACCAACCACGAGAGGCGTTCATGCATCCCGACCAGATGCTCATCATCAACTCGATGGAGCAGAACGAGTTCCTGGTCGGTCGGACTCCTGAGGACGAGTTCGAGCGGCTACAGGAACTGGACGGGATCGTCGATGTCTACTTCCCAGGCGACCGCTGGGTCATGGACAGCGACGATATGGACCGTCGCGAGCTCCTGAGCGAGATTGAGCGATCGGTCGAGGGGCAGAAGGCGCTCTACCGTATGGTTGAGGATGCCGAACTCGACGTCGAACTCTATCCCATCATCGTGGGGTGGGAACCGTGGCACTACGAGCACTGCCGGGAGCTGTTCGAGGTCTTCGGCACGAAGTCGTGTGCCTTCGACGGGACCGAGTACAATTCGAAGTTCAACCTCTGGGATGACCTGGAGGCCCTGGTCGAAGCACTCGGCCCAGATCGGATTTACCTCAACGGTCGGGTCTCCCACGAACATCTCCTCCACGCCCCAGACGAGGTTGTTGCCTTCTCCGGGAAGACGTCGATCTTGGACGAGAGCAGGCAACCGAACGGGGAACACGACGCCGAGCGGTTGACCGAGACCATCAACTGGAGGATTGAGGCCCTGCACAGCTCGCAAACTGCACTTGACGGATTCATGGTGAACAACTAATGCCACGCAAAGGCGGCGGACCACCTGACAGACGTACCGACGAAGAACAATGGCAGCCTCCGGGACGAGAGGAACCACTCCAACGGTCACTCGATATGGCCCTGGAACTCGAACTGGACGACGAGGAGGAAGACCCGGATTTCATCTACGGCGATATCGTCCACGATACCGAGGCCGACGAACCGATCGCCTTGGTCGTCGTGAACATTCCTGGACTCGAACTCGACGAGTGGGAGTTCGAGGACGGAGACACGCTGGCCGACAAGACTCCGAAGTACCCGGATGACGACGAGGTCATTGTAGTTACCCCACTTGACGTGCTCGAAGAGTACATGCCGAGATGGGACGAGCGAGAGGCCGCGATCCCGCTCGAAGAGCTCGTTGAGGAGGAAATTCCATTCGCCCCGTTTCCGTCCCTCCAGTTAGTCCGGGTCGAGGACTCTCACCTCCGAGACTGAGATGGCCGACGAACTGTGGCCGTTCTTGATCTTGCTTGCTCTCTTGGTCCTCACCGGAACGTTCGGGACCGTTATGGGCGCGTTCGGGGACGTGGTACACCCCCTGTGTCCCGACCCGCCGAACCCATTCAGCGTCTGGTGGTGTTAGATGTCCCGCATCGTCTATGACCGAGGCCCCTTCCTGCAGATTCGTTGGCGGTAGGTCTTCCTAGGCGTCCAGTGCGGCGGCTAACTGTGCTTTGACGATCGGTGAGTCCGGTCGTCCGGCGAGCTTCGCGGAGGTGAATGCGAAGCCATTCGCGGGCTGTGAGAATATGTTCCTTGGACATCGTTGCTCAGGGCACGTTGTCTGCCTCCGCTTCCCCTCTGGGTACACACAAACACCTCAACCCCGGACAGCCGTCTCACCGCGCTCCTCTCAAGGGTAGGAGTCCGGTCGTGGCTGCCGGCCGACCAGCGGGAGGCCGGGAGCGGAGGGTGGGGTGGCGGGGTCTGGGCCGGTTCGGCACACAGCAAAAAAAGAAGGCTGCGCTAACTGGCTATTCTTCCCACCACCGACCGCGCTCCGGGAACTCGATCCTGCTCCAGCCCGTGATGGCGAGACTGCACCGACCTTGGTACCAGTTCTTTTTGACCGCTCTGAACCTGACCGTCTGCCCTTCTCGAACTATCGTTTTCCCGCTTTTCTCCCAGACCGTGAATTTCGTGCGCCCGCTCTCGTCCTCGATCAGCCCGACTTGTTGTATATTTGAACTTGAGGGAGTCCAGAGCTCGGTGATTTCACCCTGGACCGTCACCTCACCGACCGGGATGTCCGGCACATCCGCGATGGGCACGATTGCACCGGGAACTGCCTTCAGTTTCTCCAACGTCTCCAGCACCGCCTTGGTCACGTCCTGGCCGCGCTGCACCTTTTCGGCCAGTTGCTTCGCGACGACCGCTCTCGACCAGCCGCCCTGCACTTCATCGCTGATCCGCATCGCCTGCTTGTTCACCGCCGCGAGTTCGTCTTGCGTCAGCTTCTCTCGGGGGTCCGTGCGCTCCACCGATTCGGGCTCATCCCGGCCACACTGCTCGACGACGACCTCTCGCGTCCGCTTCGCGCGTCCCTCCTGCTGACTGAGTTCCGCCTGGGCACTGATGTGCTCCAGCTCGGCTTCCCGGGCCTCGATGCGCTCCTCCTGTTCGAGAGTCTTCCCGAACAGGTGATCCGGGCCTTCCTCGACCCGCGCGTCTGGATGGTTGGAATCGACTTTCGCTTGCACTTCCATGTCGACCGTCGCCCGGAACTCCGGCGTCTCGTCGACGACCTCGAACCCATCCTCGTCGACCTCGACGTCATCGTGTTTCTCGAAAGCCTGTTCATCGACCGAAACTACTTCACTTGAGACGTTCTTACTTGACATTGGAACTCACCGGTTCCTGAAGGCGCTCACGCGCCCGACACCGCGATGCCTCAACATCGCGGATTTCCTCGACGACAACGACCGACAGACTCGTCTGCGCGCTCTCGCTCGCGCCTTCGCGAGCGCCCTGTGGGCGCGAGCGAGAGCGCGCCCGAGGCGGACGATTATCCAGCACCGCGCGCCGACCCGCCCGGAGCGAGCGGCCAGCGGGATATGCCCGCTCGTGTCCGGCCCGATGTGCGGGTCCGTGTCCAGGGCGACTGTCGCCGAGAACGCGCGCCGCGGTGTGGCGCGCGACAGCGCAGGCGGCACCAAGCGCTGGAACGCGAAAGCCCGCAAGGGGCGCAACCGACGGGGATACCCGCTGGCGCCGAGGGCACATGCATTTTAGCCCGGAACGGGCGCGGGCGGTGCGGAGAGCGCCCGCATGCCCGGAATGGTCGGTCGCGAGCGACGCGGAGGGCGGAACGCGGCGAGCGGGGCGGGCCATAACGGACACACCTGTCTAGCCGGCCGCGACACTCGGCGATCCAGCTACCGTCCTGGCGGACTCAGAAAGGGCGAGGCCGCCTCGGTCGTCCCCCGACCCCGCAAGCACCACAGGCACGAGGCGCGCAGCGGTGGTCGCGGGATGCCGAGCGGCCGAGGGCTTTCAGAAACTGTATTTCAATCGTCGTGCTGCGCGTTCAATTCTGTCAGGAACTGGCCGGCTGCTGTCCCGATACGAACACCGTCGACGTTACGCATCTCGAGGTTATGCGTGGCAGTCCGAAAGGGGTGGTGGTCGACGAGAACACGATGGATAACAGTTCGGACGGGGCCGGTCCCGTACCTATCGACGACAGTCGCCATCATCTCGTCGAGATGTGCGTCCCGGTGCTCCGTCCGGGGATGCTGTGCGCGCTCGAGGATGAGTTCGACCACGTCGTCAACTGATGCGTGCTCGGGATTCTTCGTTCGTTCACGAACGTCGTAGAGAGCGTCGTTATCGGACATTCCAAATCACTTCGAAGGATCCTCCACGGTGTTAGGTCCCCTCGAGCAACGAGCGAGCTCGCTGCACGTAACTGTTCGCGCCCCAGCTACGGGCGTCACTGATCGCATCGAGGAGCAGCCGCGCATCGGCAGCTGATAGGTGTTCAGTTCGAACGAGAACCGAGAGCAGTGTCGGTGTCGTGACGAGCCGGGTATCAGCGAGGGAGGCGTGGATCAAGCCAAGTTGGTTGAACTCGTCACAGAGGAAGAGCGCAGCGTCGAGATCGTTCGCGAGCGTGACCGCTGCGTTCTCACCGTCATCGAGCGGAAACTCGGCATCGAGTTCGACCGACTGTGTCGTGAATGCATCCACCCGGTCGAGGACGGCGGACGCGGCGTGTCCATGGACGTCATCGTAGGAGGCGATCTCTCGGAGTTCATCGATGACCGCCGTTGGGACGACGACCTCGTACCGGAAGAGACAGAGTGCGAGTGGATCGGGATCGTCGTCAGTAACGATCCCGAGACTCACGAGGGCGGAGGCGTCTGCGATAAGCCGCGCCATCTAAGCGTCGGCGACCTCGTCGATGAAGTCCTCGTCCAACTGCTGTTTCAACACTCGGAGATTTGCCGCCTCCTCGGCGCCGACGAGCGCTTTGAGTTGCTCGAAGGTGATCTCATCGTCGTAATAGGCGGCAGCGATCTCCTGGGTGAGTGCGTCGTCGTGAGCGGCGTCTTGGAGGTACTCCCGAAGCGCGGTCACGAGGACGTCTGTTCGGTCTTCCCCGAGGACTGCGGCCAGTGCGTCGGCCCGGTCGATGAGCCGATCGGGGGCCCGAAACTGCACGCGCTTCTTATCGGTGCTCATGATGTGTACATTGTGAGCCAACGCACTTAGCCGTTTCCGTGTGTACGATGTGAGCCTCACTCGGCCAAGCGTCACTCGGCCACGAGGTGCTCCGTGAGGTCACGCGTCCAGTACGTCGCGAGTCCACCAGGGCTACAGCGAGCACACAGTTGGACCGGCCCCTCGAGATGGCCGAGTTCGACGCGGAACCGGGTAAGTGCCGCGAGGGCGTCGACGACCAGTCCGCACCCGTCGCAGGCGTGGTGGTCGCGCTCGTCGGGATCCGACTGCGTCTGGGTGGCGCAGTCGACACAGATTGGGTGCGTCACCCGTTCGTCTTTCCCCCACGTATGCGCCTCGCCCATCTCTGCACCGGGCGGTGAATCGCAGAACGCACACCCAGAAAGCGTCTGTTGCATCAGCTGTCCTCCGCGTCGGCGTCGGTGGCAGCCCGCCAGCCACGATGGAACACGGCGAGCTGGGTGATCGATTCGAAGGGCTTGCTACTGGGCTCGTGGACGAGAATGCGTTGGTCAGGGATCGGCGTCACCACATCGTCCTCGACGAGGTCACCAACGAGACGGCGGGCAGTCGCCTCGTCGATGTCCGCCGTCGCGACCCGGGACGCATCCCGGTCCTGTGCAACGAGTTCGGTTTCGAGCCGGTCGTAGTCGCCTGTCGTGTCGTCGATGGTATCTTGACCAGACATAGGAACTCACGCTTCTGCACGCGCTTCGAGCGCGCCTCACGCCTCTTGGCGCCGATAGACACACCTGCGGTGCGGGCACGATGTCCTACGTCAGCGATCTGCCTTCAGCTAGCCTCGTTCCTGGTTGGAAGGGAGCATGACGCTACTCCAACACCTACTGTGAGCCACCCCTTGCTGTCGGTCCCTGTCAGTCTGTTAGAGTGCGATCACGAGCCCGGTCACGAGTGTCACGAGTCCGAGTGCCAGCCACGTCGTCCGCGCTGCAAGGCGCTGCCAAACCCGCCTCCCCAGCTGGCGGAGTTGATCACGGAGGGCTGCCCGCCGTTCTGTTTCGAGGACCGCGACTTCGTCGTAGTAATCGCGGCGCTCTGCGGGAAGCGTCCGGAGTGTCGTCTGGCACTCACTGCAGGTGTATTCGAACTCTGCACGGACATGCTGGCGGCGGAATTCTTGCTCGCCGCCCTCGTCGTAGCCGGTGACCTCGTACACGAGGAGTTTTGAGACGAAGCGACGGTTCCCACACTCCGGACATTGGTCCATCCTGAGCGTTGGTGTTCCATCCTCGCTGCTCGTATCGTCTGGCCAGGATGTCTGTGGCTCTGTGTCCTCGGTCTCTCGGGGTGGGCTCGTGTGGTTTTCTGACGGCGATGCACTCGCTGTCTCGGAGTTACTAAACGTAGACATGGATTCACCTGTGACCGCGCTCAGTTGACACCAGGCTGGACACCACGGCGGCTCTCGTGTGGTTCCCATCGGGCTGAGCGCCGTCACCCTTGGTCGGCGCGATAAACGCCACTGCGGGGGAGTCGTCTAGTCGTCCCACAGTGCTGCAATCCGGTCTTCGACCTCGTCGAGGACGAGTCGCAGGACATCACGATGGTCGGGCGGCCAGGAGTCATCGTCACCGGGCGTCGGGGCGGTGGGCGGGGGATGGAAGTGGTCGCGCGTATTGTGGGGATTCGGATGCCGATCCCATCGGCAGTCCCAGGTGTGCTCCGAATGTATCTCTCGATAGTGGATTGTGAAGTCGTCGTTCGTGTACCAGCGGACAGTCAGGGTTGCGTCGTCAACGGGCGCTGGGTAGTATGACGATGCAAAGACGACCTGAAGCTCGAGGTGGCCGCTTGCATCCGTGATGGCCGCGTGGGAGACTTGTCTCGTGGCTTGGAGCCGTGTCTGAAGGAACTCGAGGATGGGACGATCGATGGGGGCAGGGCTCCCGCCATCGCCTGTCGGTGGCACCATCGAGCGGGCTACCCGGATGCCTGTTCGCGCTCGCCACCCGTGCGTTGCTGGCGGGCGCGCTCGTAGCGGTCTCGCTCCTCGCGGACGGTCGCCCAGTCACCGAGGTCGCCGTACACGTCGTCGATGGTCCGCTCGTCGCTGGCCTCCGCGGCGGCGACGGCATCGACAGCAGCCGGTGACGCGGCGTCGTACGCCTCTTCATACTCGGTGATGCGCGTCGTGAGTTCGCGAACGCGTTCCTGCAGGTCTTCGACGGAGTTGTCGGCTGCGAGCTGGTTGATGCGTCGCCACTCAAAATACGCGTCATTGCGTTCGTACGTGGCTGGATGGCCATCGTGTCGGGTGACGATGCCGAGGTCGTCGAACCACCCCAGATACTTCCGGGCGGTCTTGGGGTCACAGTCGGCGCTCTCGGCGATCGCGCTCGCCGTCGTCGGCTCGCGGGTCTGCAGGATGGTGCCGTAGATGCGTTGTTCGACATCGTCGCTGCTGAACGGCTCCTCGAAGGGGGGCGGCCCATCGGCGGCGTCTGTCTCGGACATACTTGCACTTGTAGAGACAAGGATATAGTTCTTACTTCGGGGAATAGTTTCCTGAATCACCGGATCCTGCGGTAGCCACCGTTTTGCGGCGGGATTGAACGTAGTTAACCAACAAATAGCGGGATACAGCGAGTCTGTTGGTTAATCTGTCTCGGCTCGCAGAACCTGAACGCCCGAGGGAGGGCTTTGGGGATGGCGGTGAAGCGGCGCCACTACTCGGACTGGTCACCGAAGAATCGACTCAACAGAGAGGCTGGCTCTGAGTCATCACCGGTCTCGATCGCAGTCCCGGAGTCTTCCTCGTGGGATTGTGCAGTCTCCTGATCACGGGCTGCGAGTTCGTCGGTGAGCCGCTCAATCTCTGTTTCGAGGGTCTCGATCCGCTCAGTCTTCTGTTCGAGTGTTGCCTCGAGGTCGTCGACGCGCTCGCTCAACAAGCGGTTTTTCTCCGCCAGGTACGCACGACTCCGGTCTGCGTCGTCTGGCGTACTACCAGCAGTGACCCTGTCTGGTGCGTCGTGGGAATCTGCGGCGTCGTCGCTGGCGTCCGGGTCGTAGAACTCCGACGTGGTTGCAATCGCTCGCTCGATGGTCTTCTCGCCGTACGTCGACCCGTCAGCGTAGTGGACCTCGTCCCACTTCTCCCGCATCAATCCCGACTGGCGGAACAGCTGCTCCATTTGGATCCGGTCACCACCGGTCCAGAACGCCAGCAAACAGCACAGCGCCATGTCGGCCTCGGACTGACTGTCGTAGCCGACCGTATTCCCGTTCCAGAGCCGCTCGAACTTCTCGCCGTTCGATGCGTTTCGCGCTTTCTCGAGGAGATCCTCGTCTTCGAGGTCAACGTCAACGTCAGCTGCATCGGTCGTCGGTGACCGGTCGTCAGCGTCACCACGCTGTTCGGACTCGGGTGCTGTGTCACGCTCGGTGTCTTGGACGTACTCGCGGTGAATCGCTGTGAGCGCGTCCTGTCGACGTGCAACGCGCGTCGGTGTCCGCTCAACGTGGTCGCCAGTAACGGTGAAAAAGCGTGCCGTGTCGTACAGTTCGACGCTCCCGCGCCGGTTCCGCCCCTCGGGGAGTGCGCCAGTGATCAGGACGTGATAGCCGGTACCGGACGGTGACACCTCCGTATAGGAGTCGAGTCGCTCAATGATGTCCAGCGCCGCGTCGTCGACGTCGCCGGCTTCAGGATCGCGGCAGTCGTCCAGATCGACGCCGACGATGGGATCGTCGTCAGTAAACACGAATCCGACGCCATCGGCGTGCTCTGTCTCGCTGTAGTCAAGTGCTGCCTCGAAACTCGCCCAGGTTTCCGACTCTGTTGCTGACGCGAACCCCCCAGCCTCTGGCGTCACCGGAATCTTCGTCGGTTTGCCGTCCCGCTCCTCTTCCCGCCAGCACACCCATTGGTCGCGTTCGCGTAACTTCTCCGGAATTGCCTCCGGCCCGTCGATCATAGGCTCACTCATTCTCACACAGCACCTCGCATGGCTCTCACTAGCTCTGAGCCAGCACAGAACTCACTCTGCTGTACGTCGCGATCCAATCCCTTGGTCCCAACGGGGACCCCCCGTTCTATCCTAGTTGGTTGTTGGGTGGAACACTCACTATGGCTGGTTGCAAACCGCTGGACGTGAGCGTGTTCCACCCATTTCGCTCGGTTCGTTGGTGTTCCACCCATTGGGAATTTGGGTGGAACATACCGCCGTCGGGTGATTTCCGACCTGCGAATTTGATCGAATGAGATCATGATTCAGCTTGGGTGGAACAACTCCCGAGAACTCGCGATGAAACAGGGAATTGGACCGTGTACGTCCGTTTCATGGCTGAAAGTCCTCTTCAGATCGGATGCGGACACCAGTGTAATGCCAGATGGGTTCCCCGTCGATTCGCTTCTTCGTGGAGTCCACCTCGATGTGGGTGTTGAGCTTCCGCGTGAACCAGCTCTTATTCAGCGGGTCGTCGATGCCGTGTGCCTCTGCCCAGTCGTTGTAGAGACTGAATACATCGTCTTTCGGCACGGCTTCATCCGCGTCTTCGACGAGATAGTCGTCGACGAACGCTTTGAACGACGGTGGCGATGGGTCTTTCTGCTCTTCCTCGACTGTCTCATCTGCCTGGTCGGTCTGATTAGGTGGTTCGTCAGCGGCCGCTGATTCGCGCGAGGCGGGACGGAGTGCCCCGTCGGTGATTACCGAGAGTGGCCGCTTCTCACCGTCTTCGTACACGACCGATTCCGCCTCATCGTGAAGGATCACGATGCCGTACGTCGAACGTGTATAGTCTGGGACGGGGAGTTCGGCTTCGGGGACGAATGGCTTCTTGACACGCACCCAGTCGTCCTCGAACGCCGATTTCGTCTCGTAGATGTGTTGGTCACCGTGCTCGTATACGACGTACTCGTCGGCAGCGTGGTCGTAGCTGTAGATGGCTGGAACACGATCTTTCGAGAGTTTTCCAAGCGATGGGAGGCGGATGTGTTCCGTCCCGCTGGTATCACGAAGGACGATCTCGTCGCCATCACGCTGCCAGATGTTCTGGGTCCCGTTCTCGTCGTCGGTCGCCGGGCGGACGGCCGTCACTCCACCTTCTTCGGTTGCCCCGCCGTTGAACGTGAGATTCGAGTCAGTCGTGTAGAACCGTGTCTCACCATTCTGGAGGGTACGAACGGGTGGTGTGAGAATGCCGTCAACGCGCTTGGCCCACTCAGTTTCGTCGTTTCCTGGTCGAACGACAAACAGCGGGATATCCCCTGCTTCTTGGGCTTTCCGGAGATTCGTGAGTACCTTTGCGGGATTCTCGGGTGTCGTCGTTTCGACTTCGATGGCGAATCGGTCGTCAACGTCGGGGTGACTCGCCCTTGCGTCAGGTTTCTCGCTGCCATCCTGTGCGAGGATCGAGACGGTGAAACCGAGTGCGGTGAGCTCTTCTTCGATCTGGAGGAGTGCTGCGTCGTGGGCACTCCCACCAGCGGCCTGCACGCTACCAGTATCGGGTACCGAGACATCCTCTCCGGCTTCAGTGAGCCGGATGCGGAGCTCGTCGGCGTCGATATCGACGGTCGTATCGAGGTATCGTGATCGTTCTCGAATGTCCGCGAGTGCATCATACGATGGCGGCTCGGCGTCGACGTCGTCGAAGAGCCGTCTGAGTTCGTCGTCAACTGCTTCAACGGCCACCCAGCCGTTCTCCTCGCGGCACCCCTCTCGAAGCTGCAGACTCCGAACCACCTTCGCAATCGCGACGTCCAGGTCATCGCTCCCGATATCGAGCACCTCGTGTCCGTCGGTCGGTGTTCTCGTTGTTGAGGCGTCTGTTGCAGCCGGCACGCCGTGTTCGTCACTGATGTGCTCGTGTATCGAGGAGAGCGTCTCAGTGAACTCCTCCTCTTCACGCGCTGTGAGTGGAGATTCGCTTTCGGGGTGGCCCGGTGGAATCGGGAGTGGTTCGAGACTGAACGGATACGGCCCCGTTTCACCGAACGTCGGGCTTGGCAGGCTGGCGATCCACTCCCCTCGTGGCAGCGAACGAATCCGATTGGCGAAATCCGCGGGGTCCATCTCTTCGTGGGCCATCGCTCGCGCCAGTTCCCGGTCGACGTTGATTTTCCCGATGAGTGAACTGCCGATGTTGTTCAGAGCATTCAGGTAAATCTTCCGCCCACCTTCAGCCTCCATCTGTTCGGGGAACTGCATCGACAGGCCAACAGAGAGCCGGAATCCCCGCCCTTTCTCAAGGAGATCGTTCATGATGTCGGAGACCACGACCGACGCTGCCTCGTCGACGAGCAAGTTCACGACGTAGTCGTCCGGGTGCTGGGAGAGGGCCTGTTTGCGGTCCTTGAGAGCTGCATCGAGATTGGTCAGGATCACACCGGTCATGATCCGGGCAGCGTCGTCGCGGAGGTCTCCGAGGTCGAAGAGGATGACCGTATCCTCGTCGAGGACATCCCGAAAGTCGAACTGGTTCTCGGTATTGTTGAAGATCTGCCGCAGGTGCGTATCCTGTGAAATGTACGCAAGACGGTTTCCGACACCGCCCATCACGTTCGCGAAGGTGTTCGAATCTAACTGGAGTTGCCGTCGAATCGTCCGGGTGACTTCCTCGTCGCTCGACCGTGGAGCGTCGCCGATGTTTTCGTTCGGTGGCCCGGCTTCCCAGAGCTGGTCGACGACGTGTTCGAGCTGTCGGTGGGCAAAGTAATCCGTCGACGCTCGGTATAGCCCGTTCTCACGGCCGTATTCCTCGTCGAACAGGGCCTTGATGAGTGTCTTGATGAGAGTCGGGGCTACAGTCGCCCGTTCGTAGCGGTCGGTTCCCATCACGAGCTTCAAAATCTCTTCGTAGTGGTCGGCCTTCCGTTGGACGGCGTCTTCGCGGCGCCGTCCGCTCTCCATCGACGGTTCGAGATCGAAAAACGAGAACCCGGGGAGGACGTCCGGGATCGGGAAGTGAACGACGTTCTCTTCGAGGTCGGTCATTCCGAACCGACGCGCGTGAGCCCGCATATAATTCTGGGCCATATCGTCGTTCTTCGGGATGATGAGGATCGTCGGCCCCTCCGTGTTGTCGTACAGCGACAGCATATCGTTGATGAGGGCTTTCGATTTCCCAGAGCCGGTTGTTCCGAATCGGCCGAAATGAGTGGGCAACAGCCCGGGTGGAATGTGTGTCGGCACATCTTCGGCCTCGCCGGTGTCGTCGAGGGCATACCCGATTGCCATCCCGTCTCGGAACTCACGCATGAGGTCCTGGTGCGGACGGGGCAACGGATTCCGACTCTGCTGTTCCGCACGCGTCCCCCGTGTCCCCTCGACAGTCAGCTGTTCCGAGGAGGGGACGAGTACGAAGTGCGCGAGTTCTCGGCCACTCAGGACGAACTCCGGTCGGGTCGTCCCACGGCCGGTCGTGATCTCACGATCCAAGAGCCGCTGCAACGCCGCTCGTGCGTTCCGTTCTTTCGCGGCTGCCCGGAAGCCGCTGTCGCGCAACCGTTCAGCTTCCACCTCATAGTACGGCCCGTCAAGCGGGTCGAATACCGGAACAAGTGATTGTATCCGCTCATTGAGATCATCGCGACCGTCACCACCGGATGGAATCCCGATGGCTCGGATGTTCGCGGTGAACGACCGCTTCGGATTTTTCGCCTCGATTGCCGCGACACGTTTTGCAACGGCGTCGCTCAGCTGGTTTCTGTCCCGGCTCTCCGACTGATCGTCGAGTTCGAAAAGGGAGCCAATAATTTCCTGAGCGAGTGTGTCTCGTCCGTCGATGACGTCCTCCTTGCGAAGGTCGGCATCGGACTGCCAGCTCTCGCGTCGTTGGAAGACGACTTGGAACGCTACTGGTGCTGTCGCCTCCATCAGGTGGTCGACAAGCGACGCGAGCGCACCCCCTGGCTGATCGACCGCGGGGAGTTCTGCTTCGTCGTCGGCAGTAAATGGTGAGAGTGACGTCATCCAGTCCTGCTTCCGAGTTGCCGACCCTTGCCACCGCACGCCGAGTGGGGAGACGGTCTCGATCGCTGGCCGCGCGAGTATCGTCCCCTTCGATGTTACCGTTGGTTTGGCAAGCGTCGTGAGTGGCTCATCCTCGGGAATCGCATCTGGTGGGGCGAGTTCGAGGACAGTATCTTCGATTTCGATGAAGTGGTCGGCAGACTGATCGCCGACCGTTCCTCCATCCGCGACTGATTCGGCGTCCCCTGACCCCGCTTGACTGTTGTCGTCAGTGCCACTCTCGTATTGCTCGTCAGGGCCGAACTCGTACGTGAGCTCGCCTGACTCATAGTGCTCGACGAATGTCTCGCGGTCGAATTCGACAGGCTGTACGAGTCGGGATGCGATGTCGACCTCGGTACGCTCGATGTCGAACGTCTCGGGATAGACCGACCGGAGCCGTTTCTCAAGGGTATCCAGATGGTCGTCGGCACCGTAGTAGAATTCGACGGGGTCATCTTTCCCCTCGCTCAGCGCGAGGAATTCGAAGCGTAGTGGTGTGTCGCTATGTAGCGGATTGAGTTTGTCAGCTAGCCCTGTCGAGTCCGTTGAGGTCAGTTTGTGGAGGCTCTCCAAAGCCTGCGGCAAACGCTCCGGATTGAGGCGTTCGGAGGTTGGCGTCACGCGAAGGTACTCACGCATCCTCGTCACCTCCCGCTGCGCCACCATCAGTCTCTGCTGGCGTCTGCTCTGGTGGGCGTTGTCCGTTGTCGGTCGCTCGGCTTTCAATATCGTCTTGGAACGCCTGCACGTCCGCGTCTACAGCATCCTCGCCAGTACCAGGGAGCGAGGATCGCCGTTGCTCGGTTGGCTCGAAGTCGATGACTTGCTTCTCTTTGGGCATCGCTTTGACCTGGATGCCGCGCCACTCGCCGTCGACGCCCACGAGGGCCTCGGAGAAGCCGGCGTCCTCGTTGCCGGGCACGGCGTCCTGGACGAACCGCATCTGCGCGTAGTTCAGCCCGAACTCGTCGGCCCACTCATCATCCATCCCGTCGAGGCGGTGGAACTGCTTGACCGCACACTGGTCGAGAATGGCCTCACTCTCGGCGTGCTCGAAGAACTCGTCGACGGTCTGGGTGACCAGCCGGATCGAGAGGTCGTGGTGGCGGTGGTGCCGGAACACTGTTTCGAGGAACGCCAGGCTCGCGGCGTCCTGCATGATGTAGCGCGCCTCGTCGATGTAGAACACGACCTCCTTCTCCGAGACTTTCGCGCGCTCGTAGACCAGCGAGATGAGCAGTTGCATGGTCAGCGCCGTACTGCTGTCGACGCTCCCCTCCTGTTGGGCGAGGTCGAGATAGATGACCTTCTCGTCCCGGATGTCGAAGTCCGATTCTTGGCCGAGGTTGGCGTGGCGACCGTCGTCCTCGAAGGGGCGGAGCTGGTCGAGGAGCCACGTCGCATCCTCCTTGATCTTCCCTGCCTCTTCGTCGGACCGGACGACGAATTCCTCAGGTTCGTCGACCATATCCTCGAACACGTCCATCATCTCGCGGATGGTCGGACTCGGATTGCTGTGCGTCGAGATGTCGTCGGTGATCCCGTTGCGCTTGTACGCCCGCTTGAGCGCGAGTTCGAGCGTCGTCCGGCGGTCACCGAGCGAGATACCCCGGAGGGCGAAGAAGTTCGTGAGGAAGCTCATCGCGTCGTCGAGCTTCTCGTTGAACGGGCTCGCGTCCTCGCCCATCGCCCGCTGGACGTGTTCGGGTGTCTCTCGAATTTCCAACGGATTCAGCCCGAGCGTCCCACCGACGGTGATGCGTTTGGCGTCGAGCGCCTCTGAGACACCAGCCCAGTTGTTCAACGGCTCGAGGATGATGCCGATGCGGTCCTTGCTCTGCTCGATGGAACGGATGAAGTTCTGCTTGGAGCTGAACGACTTTCCCGAACCAGTGTCGCCGACGGTGAACATCGCGTAACCGTTATCTCGGGCAAACGGGTCGATGACCACGGGGCTCTGGTTGTCCTTGTGAATCCCGAACTCGACACCGCCCTCCTCGAGGATCGTCGCGTTGTGCGGCGAGGAGAGCAACGCGCCGACGGCCCCGCCGAGTGCGATTGATGTCCGCCCGAATTCGTTGTCGCCGATGGGCGCGGCGGACTGGAGGGCGAGGTCCTGCCGACAAATTGCGGTCTTCGGCGTGAGGTTCGCCGGGTCGTCGCGGAGCGCACTCTTGACCGTCTGGACGGCGTCTCTGAGGTCGTCCTTCTCGTCGGCCCGCACAGTGATGAACATCCCCTGGTCGAAAACGTTCGCGCCGTTCTCGACGGCCTTGTACGTCGCTGCGGCTTCGTTGGCGCGTTCCTGCAGGTAGGCACTCCGGATACTCTGTTCCAGGTCAGCATCGACCTGGAGGTCGTCCGCGATGTCTTGCAGTTCGTTCCGGGCCCGCTCCTGATTTTTCGGCGTGATGTGGGCCGTCAGATCGAACTGGACGTCGGTCATCTCGAAGAGGTCGCTCAGATACCCGTCGTTGGGGTAGTCGGCATAGTTAGCGATGTACAGTGTCGTCGTCCACTGCTCGCCGACCCGTGCGGCTCGCGTTTCCCACTCGACAGCTCCGGGCGCGGTGACGGTCTTGTGCGACTCGGAGATGTCGTCGAGGAGCTTGCGTTCAGCCTCGCCTTCTTCGAGTGTCTCCTCGTCGAGGACATCGGTGAAGTCCACGTCTGGTTCATCATCCGCAGTGAAGCGGTCCCAGAGGTACTTACTGCCGACGCCAAGGCCGAGACCCACTGCAAGGGCTAGTACTGCACTCTCTGCTGGTGTCAGGTTCTGGAGCCACCCGGCGACGGAGCCAAGCGCGCCACCACCGGTCTGGAGGGTCACGTTACGCATCGTGTGGATCCTCCCGGCGCGAGTGGCCGATGATCGATTGGTCGCGAACCACACGCTCCGCCTCGTCGTAGTCGTGTTCGCGGCCGTTCCAGAAGTCCATATTCAGAACGAACAGCTCGACCGTGCTGAGTCGACGTGCGGACCACCCCGACGCCTGCTGGATGAACTCGGATCGCACGTCGTTCACGCGACTGTCGAGCTTCTCGAACATCTGCGCACGACGTTCGACGTCGGTAAGGTCCTCGCGGCGGGTGACGAACGGGTTGAACAGGAAGCCGATGACGGGGAACTGGGTCAGCTTCTCTGCGGGGGTGCCCTCGTCGCGGAAGCGGTCGTAGACCTCTATCGGACTGACTTCAACGCCGATGTAGTACCGGACCTGCTGAATACCCCGGTCACGCATCTCCTTCGGCCGTGTCTCTCGGTACTCTTCGAGGAGTTCCCGGAAAATCGGGTTCTCCGTGACGTCTTCGTCCGTGAGTCGATCCTCGATGGTCTCGGTGATCTGCTCGACCGGGAAGGAACGGGTTGTGGCGTGGAGTTTGAGCTTCGAGTCCAGCTCTTTGTTAGCGAACTCTTCGCCGGCGTCCTGCAGCTGCGCCCAGTCGTCGGACATCGCGAAGTCCATGTTGGCCGGATCGATCTCGATGAACGCCTCCATCGCGCCGTCTTCACGCTGGATGGCACCAGCGCCCGGCCACGCTCGCTTGATGTTCGTGAGGTCCTGTGTCCGCTCGTCCGGCTTGAACGGCGTGTAGTTTGCGAGTCCGCCTTCGTTCCGCTCTGACTCGTTGGTACTCGTGTCGGCGTCGGCGGGCGCACTGAACGTGACCTGAGGCCGTTTGAGATACCGATAGACGTCTTTGGTCCACGTCCAGGCGTTCAGGTGGGTTGGTGAGACGTAGATGACGGCAACGCCAAAGCCAAGCCCGCCAGCGACGAACGGGAGGGCCAGTGATTCGATCCCGGTGAGGCCAGCGATAAACAGCCCAATAATGGGGAAGGCGATGAGCATGCCGACGTCCCCTTCCTCGATATTGAGATACGGGATGCGACTCTCCTCGCCGAACTGATCCATGATGCGCCGTGCGGCCGCGTCTTGATCTGCTGACATTGTTAGTGGATTCCTCGATCAAACTCCATCCCACGGTCGTCACTCGCCGATTCCGCTGTCGCTCCACCAGGGTCATTCTCTGTTCGACGGTACGATGGCGTCCCGCCATCGTCTCCTCCATGTCCACCGCGGGCAGCCGCTTTTTGTGCGACGGCGTGGCCAGCGGCGGCTTTCGGCCCCCACCGAGCGGCGGTCGTCGCGACGCCGGCGCCACCGACGTAGGCTCCAGCGGCGACACCGCCAACGAGTGCTGCGCCTTTCGTTGCACCGCCGACGACTTTGGCCGTCAACGGGGTCGCGTATTTGAACGTCTTCCACGTGATGTAGAGGGCGACCAGCGGGAGGGACGCAGCGACGAGATATTTGAGGAACGCTGTTCCTGGTGTGAGCGTCCCACCGCCGTAGATCAAGTCGTACCCCTTGAGGACCATCGCTGCCGGGAGCGGGAGGACAGCCAACGGGACAAACCGTTTGCAGAACCCCATCGCGATATCGGATACGACCGGAATGTTTCCGTAGGCCAGTGCAAATGCAATCGGCATTCCGTACAGGTAGACATACAGCAGAATCATCCGGATGTAGAACAGCGCCTCCAGCGCCCACATCGAGATTCCACCAATCACGGCGAACAATAGCCCCAGCCCTGGGTTTGTGATGGCTGCGCCCAAGAACTGAAGCATTGCAGAGGCTACGGAGGAAAGCTCCGGCATTAGTGCAATGGTGAACCCGTCGACGAGGTAGAGTGCGAGAGTTCCAACCCAATACCACGTAATGATTAGAAAAGCACCGACCCAGGCCGTCTTCTTCGTTTTTCGGGCTTCGTAGGTACTTCCAATATTGAAGATCCGAACCGTGTGACGGCCCTGAACACTCATCACAAGGAGCAAAAGGGCAACCAGCATGATTTCGCCGCCGATGAGAGCATCGTGAATCGCTGGCCAGGGTGCGTTGGTTGGTTCACCGAAGACAAATGCTCCGTTCGTCTCTGGGGTCGGGGTTCCGAACATTCCCTCAGTCAGAGTCTCATACCCCGACCTGAGACCGTCCATGAAGAGCCCGATGAACCAATCAACGACGCCTTTGATACCCTCAAGAACGACGTCAATGAGATCAACCATCGTCAGGCCTCCGTGATCGTGACCTCACAGTCTGTCATCTCGTCAGACCCGGAATACTGGACATTGTAGGTACTCGTGACCCGATTTCCACCGACTCGAGTCTCGACGATAACCGTGAACTGCCCGCTGTTACCATCTGGGGAACACCCCATTCCGTCCTCACTCTCTGAACCGAACGGGAACGAATTACTGAACAGGTCGGCCGTCTCGCCAGGGGAGACCACTACCCGGTCGGTTTCGTGCATTCCACTACCTCTGGGGTTCTCAATTGGATTGGGAACGTCCCCAGAGAAGATTAGTTCAGTTATCGCTTCCGGACCACTTCCTGTGTTCTCTACCGTGACGAATGCCTCGCCATTCTTGATCCGGTCTGTCTCGCTCTCACCATAGACTTCGTCCCACGACTTATCTGGGTTATTCCGATAGAGTCCGACATCCTGTATCTGCATCTCTGGACGGAGTTCAGTCGTTGTCTCAACTACTGTCTCCTCCCCTTTCAACGCGAGTACGCGATATTCACCGGGCGCATATGCGGTGCCGATCTCAAACGAGACCTGTTGAGCACCCGCAGCTACGTCACGCTTCCCGAATAGCTCGTCGTTCGGTTGGATGAGATTGACCTGGTCAATGTCGGCCTCTCCGGAGAGTTCGACGACGAGTGTTGTCCCCTCGACAGCGATACGCGTGAGTGGGCCGTTGCCATCTGGAGAGGTCGTTCCGTCACCAGGCGTCCCAGAACCGCCATTGTCGTTCAGACAGCCAGCGACGCTCACGAGGGAGGCACCTGCGACTGTTCGGAGGGCGGTTCGCCGACTGATGTGTGGGTGGTTTCTAGTCATGACTATGGGTTCCGTTGGAAGATGTCTTCTGGACCGAGCATTCGAAGGAGCCGCTTGCCAGCGTAGAACATCACAATGAACGGGATGAGCTGCCAGCCAACCTCGAAAATGAACGCGAACCAACCGTCGATGGTGCCGAGCGGATGCCACCGAGCTGTTGCCGTCGCACTCACATACGCGGGGTCGTGCCCGAGCCACGAACCCGGATGGTACCGTGCCGTGTAGATACCCGGCTCGTCGATCGTCACGATCGCCACCCCGGAGGCGTTGGTCTCGACGCGTTGCTCCGCGACGGTGATGTACCCGTTGCGAGTGGCCCCACCGATTGGATATCGTCGGTCGGGATCGCTGAGCACGATTGGTGCGCCGGTCTCGTTGTCCCGGAGTTCGATGCGGAGTGTGGCCTGACTTTCGTTCTGCTGGAGCACCTCAACAGTCAAATTACTGCGCCGGAGCTGCCGCTCAGAGCCAGCGTCAGGTGCCACAATCGAGGCGTTCACGCCCCGTACGATCCCCGCTACCTGGAGCGCGTCACGGTCGACGTTCTCCGCGCGAACCGCAACACCGTACGTCGTCGTGTACGACTGGTTGACGATGTCGATGTTGATGTCCTCGCCGAGCGTGCCGACCGGAGACGGTCGGTCAGTGCCCCAGATGTCGATGATCTCTGGGCCATCGCGAACTGGTTCAGCACGCGGGCCGATTCGCGACGGGTACGCGTGAACATAGACCGGAATCGCGTCAGACTCGACGGTGGCGCTGTCGGTCCGGTTCGACCTGACGAGTGTATCCCAGTTGGTGTTCCGAGCGGTATAGAACCGCCAGACGCCACGGACCCGTGCCTCACCGTCTTCCGTGAGCGTATATCCCTGCCACGGCCGCGACTGGAAGATGGCCACGCCGGCGTCGCCGTTCGGGTACTCGGCGTAGTAGGGGTACGCCGAGAGATCGTAAATCTCGACGGCGATCGAATCAGAGACGTTGCGTGATTCCGTCCGGTAGGTGATGTCGACGTCCGTCTGGTCACCCAGGTCGGTCCTGACGGTCTTCTTCAGACGAACGCTGATCTCTGCTTCTAGCGTGAGATTCGCGCTCCAGTCGTCCTCGA
This sequence comes from Haloarcula sp. JP-Z28, assembly GCF_011440255.1. Taxonomy (NCBI): domain Archaea; kingdom Methanobacteriati; phylum Methanobacteriota; class Halobacteria; order Halobacteriales; family Haloarculaceae; genus Haloarcula; species Haloarcula sp. JP-Z28. The sequence goes on from NZ_JAAOHT010000006.1 coordinate 67,736, forward strand.
TCTGGTAGTCGAGGGCAGGCGTATGGGACCCGTCACGCTCGGCGATGGTCTCGCCGTTCTTCTTCAATCGGACCTCGTCGATCTCGTGCTCGGTGAGCGACCACGAGATAGTCGTGTTGCCGGAGGAACTCCCGTTGGGCACGCGAACCCGGTAATCAACGAATCCGCGCATTGTCCCATTCGGCGCGATGTACAACGGTGTCTCTCCGGACTCCAGGTGTCCCCGGGTAGAGGGTTGGACCGCGAAGATGGTGGCGTGGGCATCCTCGATGAAGACACCGTCCTCAAGGTCCGCGTGCTGCGGATGCATGGAAGTATCTGCTCCGCCAGCGTCGAGGTCCTCGAAGTCGTTCCGCGTCCACGTTGCCGCAGTCGCCGGCGGCTGTTTGAACGTGATATCCGTCCCGTTTGCTACTTGATGGACAGCGGAACGGTCCTCGCCGTATCGCTGCTGGTACTCCTCCTGGCTGATGTAGTTGTCCGCGTCGCGAGACCACAGCGTCGCTGATTCATTCGCAGTGAGTCCATTCCCCTCCGTGCCTGGCCGTGGCGGGCTTGCAGTAGCGAGACCCGTGACTAGGCTCGTCACGAACAGGGCGGCCATAAGCACGGAGAGCTCTCGTTGTTTCATAGGGGCTCGCGACGGGGGCGGTAGTCGCCTACCAGGGGGCGAGATCTACGCACTGCGCCAGCGGGAGGTTCATCATCGATCCGGCAACGGTGTAGAGTGGTCCAAGGGCGACGAGAACGACCGTAGACTTCATCGCCGATCGCTTGTGACGCTTGAGACCCTTCTTCTGCTCGGGCGTGATCGTGAACATCTCGATGAGGGAGTCGGCCTGCCACACGACTGCGAGGCCGACAATACCCAGCGCCGTGGTAAGCTGGAAGAAGCCCTCGATCATGCTGGGGAGGTTGTCTGCGCTACAGACGGCGTTCGTCTGTGCGGCGGCGGGTTCCACAGCGAACAGACTCAGGACGACGACGATGAACACAGCTTGCCTGGGAAGCCTACTCGATGCCGTCGGCTGACTTTCGGCGCGATTCGGGACCGTCTCGGAGGGCGTATTGTCCTGTGACATAGCGGGTTACTCCTCTGCGTCGTCGACGAGTGCTTTGAGATCGGCGTAGCGATTGGTCTCCTCGACGATTTCTTCTTTCGTGTAGCCCTGTTCGCGGGCCCGTTCGAAGAGATCTCGAAGCTCGTCAGGGTCGACGTCGCGAAGCTCCATCTCGTCTCGGAGGGCGCGGCGATAGAGGGCGGAACCGTTGATATGGCTGTTCCACGTCAGATACAGATCATCGATGTCTTCGATGGTGACTGCCCGTGTGATCATATGTGCGGGGTGGGTATGCACCGGTTGAGCCCCGGTCCATGGTGGTGCGATAGCTAGAAGATCGGTATATGCTTTCTGGCCACCAACTGGCGCAAAATTCTAAAGTAAATTATAATCAGATAGTCCGTTCACCTTGCAAAGGTTCCGTTAACCAACAATGGGGTTAGATGCCGTTGACTGTTGGTTAAGATTGGTATGGCACTCTACTCGAGTTCCACGACCTCTCCACGCCCGTTGTCGAGGATTTCTCGCACCTCGGCCAAGAGTTCCTGACCTTCCTCGTGGAGCCTTGTACCCTTATCGAGGTCACACTCGTCCGCATCGAGCTGCTCAATGATTTCTTCGACACGGGTCAGCCGGTCGTGGATCTCTTGGTCGTTTGCCACGCTTAGATCACCCCCAACCAAAGCCCAGTAATGGCCAACAACAGCAACAGCAGCACAGCGATTGCGGCCTTGTAGTAGACCGGCGGGAGACCCTCGGGTGCGGCCGCCTCGTCGACTGCTTCGGCAAGCTCCCGTTCATGTTCGTGCTCTTGCTGGAAGGTTTCGTACGCGGCGTCGAGTTGCTGTGCCAGCGGTTTGACCTCGCCCGCGAAGAACTCCTCGCGGGAATTCACGATATACTCGCCAGCGGCCGTCGGCGTGATCGTCGCGACGTCCGCCACCTGATCCGCGATTAGCCGGTCGTCAGTATGCCCGATCGCGGTGACAATGGACGTGTTCGCGGTGAAGATCGCCTCCGCGACTCGCTCGGTGTTGAACGCCTGGAGGTTCGAATCACTTCCCCCGCCACGGCCGACGATAATCGCGTCGACATTCTCGGAGCGGTCGAGGTGGTGGATGCCGTTCGCGATGGACGTGGGCGCCTCCGACCCCTGGACGGTGGCGTCCTTCACCAGGATGTCGACGGTGGGGTCCTGCTCGTGGATCGCGTTCTGGCTGTCGTACCGGGCGTCGCCCCGGAGCGAGGTCACGACACCAACCCGTTCTGGAAACGCCGGCGGGCGCTGTTTCTGCTCGTCGTCGAACCAACCACGTTCTTCGAGTTCGCTTCGCAGTCGCTCGACGGCAGCCGCTTGGTCGCCGTCGCCGACGACGATCACTTCCCACGGTTTGAGGTCGATTTTCCCGCCCTCTGTCCAGTAGTCGATATCGCCTTCGAGGATGACCTCCGTCCCGTCCTCGAGGTCAGCGTCCATCTTCTGATAGCGGTTCGCCCAGAGCATACAGGGAAGCTCGGCGTCGCCGTCGGTGAGAGTGAAATAGAGGGCGGTACTGTTCTGATGGAGATCCGTGACCTCGCCAATACAGCGGACGCCGTTGAGGGCAGACGTGTCTTGGACGACCGATGCAATTCGGTCGTTCAGCTTTGACACACTGAGGACTTCTCCCGCATCGGGTTCGACTGTCTGCCCTTCAGTATCCGGTGCCTCCGCCATACACGTCTGGTAACTTTTGAACAGGAACCTCAAAAAGCTACGTTCGAGTGACGGGTCCGCTGTGATATCCTAGGCTATAGGTCGCGAGGCTGGACCGTCTTCCGGTCGTTGGCCTCGGCACGCTCTGCGGCGTCGTCGAGCAACTCGGTGACCTCCTCATTGAGGGCGTCGTAGAAATCGGCCGAGACGTTGTGGTCCGAGAGTGCGTCCTTCACGGCTGCTTTGACGATTAGGTCAGACATCCATCAAAGAGTCCTTAGGCCGGCTATATTAATTTTGCACATAACACGGTATCTTTCGGCAAATCAGCGGCGAGTCGCACTTTAGAGACCTGAAAACAATGTTCAATCGAGGGTCGGAGCTACAACGACTGACGTCAGTAATTCGGAATCAGATCCAGACAGATCACTTTCAAACCCGTCCGGATTTTCTATGGCGTGTCCCGGATCATAAACAAAGCAGACGAGCTGACTACAATCGGGGTGCGCTCGATAGTGTTCCTTATCTTCCGCTAATTCGCTTTTAATTTCTCGCTCGTCGTGAGTCTCGCTCGCTAGCTTGACCTCAACACCGATTTTTTCGGATTTTAGAAGGAAATCAATCCGACTAGCTGAACCACCGTGGCTTGGTGCTGCCTCCTCTTTTCGGAGATCTTCACATTGGACTGCGAGTAGAGCGTGGAGAATATCCTGGACGTCATGTTCGTCCTGTATTTCAACAGATGGTCGGTTGTTATATCGGTCTTGGAGACGAGCGACTGCGAGAGGAAACCGCCGACATACGTGTTCAATCGCACTGAGGGTAGCCGGTGGCGTAGACTCACGTTCCTGAATATAATCGTCGACAAGTTCATAGAACTGTTCGACGTGGTTGTTCTGTTCATACTGTTCTTCAGTGGAGCCATATGCCGGAATCATCACGTTCCCGACCCGCTCCGGATGAGTAAATGCGGTGAAATAGATCCTCCCATCATCTACTTTGGCCAGAATAGAGTCGATATCTACAGATCCATCTTCCCCGAGGAATACACCGTCTACATCATCAAGTTCAAGATCCGCATCTGGAAAGGCATCCGATTTAGCGCGCTTTCCAAGGAGAGAACGTATCTCTTTTAGAAATCCGACCGAAGGGGATGTCACCTCCAATATCTCCTTTTCAGAACTCCGTTCAGGGTGGACATAGTCAGTCCGCTCAAAATGGATCGAGAGCAAATACTCATTGTTCCGTTGGCCGAGGACGACTTTAGCGGTATCCTCGAATCGAACCCCTTCATCGTCGGATTCGGAGTAGGTGAATTCTTTCGAAACTGAAGAGACCATATTGTTCTCCGTTAGTTCAGGTTCCTACTTAATATGTCATGAGAAGCCACTCAATCAGCGCTATTTGGTGTATTCTTGGTGAAGGAATTTGGCCTTCCAGTGAGTTGGTCGGCTCGTAATGATTCCGGATGAAATTGTAATTCTGGGTCTTGGTGTTGTTGCTATATTGGCTGGTCTCGCTGTGGTAGCCCTTGGGGTCGGGCTTGCTGTCGTTCCTCCAACGATACCTATTTTTAGCGCTGCGACAGAAATTGCGTCCCCCATCTACCTTATTATCGGAACCGCACTCCTCGTGATTGGTTTCGGGGCGATATATGCAGGGCTCAGTGAGCTATTGGACGGAGTCGGGGGTGGGGTAGGCGGGAAAACTCGACGATAGGTAATCGTCCCTCGATTAGACTGGTAATGTCAGACAGTATGCTTCGATATCTGGGGCAAGTGAGATCACCTGCTCTCGCTTCCGTAGCTCCGCCTTTCTGGATTCGGTTCGGGATTCCAGCTGCTCGAGGCGTTGTTTTTGATTTCGAATCGCGATGCGCATATCCGACCCTGTGTTCGCTTTCTCCTCATACGAATCGATGAACGACTGAATCCGATCTCGTTCTGCCTGTTCGTAGGCTTCCAAGTCAGAGAGTTCTTTCTGAACGTCCTGCTGACGGGGTTCGAGCAGATCTTCGCGGATGTCGGCGACCATACTACTGATGTACCTCTCGGCGGCCTCCTCGAGGTCGCCCCGTTGCTTGAGTAGCCGAGAGACCGTACTCTCATCTGGACGGGCGTGAACCGTCTCTGCATCAAGGACGCGCTGGCCGAGTGAACGCTGGGCGTCAAGTCCAGCGAGGTCGACGTAGACGGGGATGAGTTGCTCGCGAATCGTCTTGACGGTTGCATCTTCGAAGGCGACTTTGTAGACGAATGTGATGCCGGGTTGGTCCACGAACGGCAGCAGCTTCATTCCGGCCTTCCCTGCGTGTTGTTCCTGCTGGAGAACCAAATCACGGAGGGCCTGTAGAATATCCGCGTCCGGGGAGAGGTACTCGATTCCGTCGTGATCGATGGCGAAATCACGACTGAAGGTGAACGGACCCATCGTCTCAGGCTGACCGCTGTCAGTCAATGCAGATGGGACTTCTGCCTCGTACAGCTGGTTTCCGCGCTTCTCGACTGAGCCCTCGAACGCCTCAATAGCTCGAGTGAAGAACTCCCGGATTTCCTGTTCACTTCCGAAGACGTCCTCTGAGTCGTCGACGATCGACTGAATCTCTTTCCGACTCTCGGCGTCGAACGTACTGCAGTCTATGAGACTCCGCTCGTACCACTCGAGGAGCGTCTGTTCACGCTCTTCCATCAACTCCTCAAGTTCCTCTTTCGTGGCCGAGGCTGGTTCCTGGTTCTGGACGGATTTCATCAGGAGGGAGTCGATGTTGACGTCGTCCAGCATCCCGAGGACGTCCGCCGTCGCGCCGACTTTCGATCTAATCTCCTCGACCTTGTCCTGGAGGAGCTCAAAGATCTCGGATTCCCGAGTGCCATCGAACTGGAAGTTCCACACCTTGACTTCCTTATCCTGGCCGTAGCGATGGATCCGACCGATACGCTGTTCGAGGCGGTTCGGATTCCACGGGAGTTCGTAGTTGACCATAATGTGGCAGCTGTGCTGGAGGTCGATCCCCTCACTGGCTGCATCGGTCGCCATCAGTAATCGGGACTTCCCGTAGTTGAATTCGTCCTCAATCCGGGTTCGTTCGTCTTTGCTCACATCCCCGTGGATGGTCAGAATCTCGTCTGCCCATGGTTCGTCGGCGAAGAGATCGAGGAGATAGTCCAGTGTGTCGCGGTACTCGGTAAACAGGATGAGCTTCTCGTCCGGATGCTCCTCGAAGAGCTGCTCGATGTAGCGTTTGACCTTCCGGGCTTTGGTGTCGACTGGGAGGTCCTCAGCCATGGCGACGAGCTCCTGCAAGGTGTCGATCTCCTTCTGGAGTGCCTCATCACCCTGGGCGACCGTGAGGCGTTCGAGTTCCTGCTCCGCCTGTTCACGGTCAGAGTCCTCCAAGTCCTCGCCTTCGAGGTAGGCCGTCGCATCGGTCGAGAGACCCCGCTCGTCGGGTTCGAGCAGCCCGTGAAGGCGACGTCGGAGTGTTTCTCGAATCGCGCCTACGCTGCTCACAAGCCGCTTTTGCATGAGCGCCATCGCAAAGCCGACAGCGGGCTCGTTCAATTGGTCAGATCGGTTGTAGACCTCACGGACGTACTCGGTCACGCGCTCGTACAGTTGCTCCTCGGCAGGAGACATCGAGACGGTGGCCGTCTGGACATCTCGTTCGGGGAAGATGCGCTCGCCGTTGTCGTCGTAAATGGTCTCCTTTCCGCGCCGGATCATGACGCGGTTCACCGTTTCCCGAGTGAGGTCCTGGTCCTCGGCGACAAGGAACGGGTCGATATAGCTGATGAGGGATCGGAACGCCTCCCCCTTGCCGTCGTGCGGCGTCGCACTTAGCAACAGCAGGGATTCACAGTGGTTGGCAACACGTTCGGCCATAAGCGAGGTTTTGCTGGGGGACTCGCCCCGCTTGCTGGCCTTGTGCGCTTCGTCGATGACGGCGACGTCCCAGAAGGCGTTCTCGATCTCGGACTGGAACTCGTCTTGACGGAGGAACGCCATGCTGGTGACTAGACGCTGGCCCTCCTGGTCCCAGATGTTCGCCTCCTCGCCGAGTCGTCGCCGCTCGGCGTCGACCCACTGGCGGTCCGCAACCGTGAGGTCGATGTCGAAGAAGCGCTCCATATCCCGGATCCACTTCTTCTGGAGGTGTGCGGGAACAAGGAAGAGGACGCTGTTGGCTCGGTTTCGGGCTTCGAGTTCTTTGAGGATGAGCCCCGCCTCGATGGTCTTCCCGAGACCGACGTCGTCGGCGATGAGTGCTCGCTGGCGGAGCTTCTGCATCACCTGGTTCACACAGGCGAGTTGGTAGGGTTCGAGGCGGACAAGCGAGTTCGAGATACTCAGGAGTTGCCCCTGCTCGTGGGCCATCTTGAGCTGGAGCGCCTCGGTCCGGAGGTCAAACCACTCTGACGAGACTGCTTCGTGTCGGGGGTGGAGGTCTGCAACCTGATCGTTGAGGGTATCGAGTGCATCACTGCTTGGATCGACGGAGACGTGGTCGAGACAGACCGTCTTCGCACCAGCACCTTCGACGTAAACACGGAGATATGGGAGGTTCCCGACCTCATACGTACGGATGACCTCTGCTGGGTCGCCGTTGAGCCTGATGCGGTCGCCAGGTTCGAAGTCCCTAGTCATCTAACTGAGCACGGACATGGTCTATCAGTTCCTCTCGTGTTTCTGTTCCAACGCGCGCAACACCCCTCCGTTGATAGATGAGCACGGAATGCTGGCTCTTCAGCGATTCGACATCGACCGAATTCAGGGCACTTCTGGATGTCCCGAGACACCAAATCGAATCTGGTTTTGCTTGCTTTACTAGTGTCTCCCAGTTTGGAGTGATAATCTGCTTGAACACATCGGTAGTAAAGAGAAGAACGACGACATCAAGTTCAGCAACCTGAGAAAGTAGGGATTCTTCGAAGCGGGCTGTGTACTTAGATCGATTAACAGTCGGTTCTGACTCCACCACGTCTTCTCCTTCGACATAGCCATAGATTTCGGAGAGGACGTGAATTTCAGTGTCACAGTAGCCTGAGAGATCGTCAGCGAGAGTATTCACAGATAGGAATGAGCCCTCGAAGAATTCAGAATAAGACTCCGTAGATTTGCTCGTCGTCGACGAGCCTTCCGTAAATATGGCTGCTCTCATTTAGGTGCCGTATTTTTGTGGAGCCTTTTTAAATCGTTTTCTTACCGGTTCTCCGATCACCGTATTCGAAGCGGGCGGTCCACAACAGCTTGTTCTATAGGACTCTGTCTTCAACAGATTGTGGAACGAGGTTTTGTTCTGCAAGGGGCTTGATATTGATTACAACGCCGTGTTTCTTTACGGGACTGTAGCCAGTGGCCAGCACTTCCTGAAGAGCTCGATCCTCCCAATCAGAGGCCAGCGATTTTGAGAGCTGATTACACCCCTCTTTGACTTTCTCACCTATTTTAACATCTTTGTCAGTTTCGGCAGCAAGTTCGGCTAAAAGGCGGGGAGTTCCTTCAAGTCCTTCACGGGGTTCTCCCTGGTCTAGATACTTGTTTCCTTTACTAAAGTAGTGATTCAAAAACGTGATATCATTGCTTCCGTGATACGTTGAGCCGACGTTGTCATCGATATATGAGAAGAGATCATAGAGATGGGCTTCAACTGGTGTTGATTCGCTCTGACTGTAAGCCTCACATGCGGCTTCAAGATCCTCGAGTGCATCAAGCCATTCACCTCGATGGTCGTTCACGCGATCAAGGAATTTGGGGCTGAAGTGATCCTCAAACTCATCAGAGTCCATCTCTTTGACGAGCTTATCGAGCGTGCTGAGTCGTTCAGCTGTACGCTCTCGGAATTCCGCGACATTCGGCTTGAGTTCAGCAGCCATTGATTGAATGGCCTCATCTCTTTCAGGGGGATGAGGTGAGCTAAGTTCAAGCGTGGCTTCCTGAAACTCATTAATCTGGGCAAGAGCACTCTCGTATCGTTCATATTCCTCTGCAGCTTCAGCTTGTTCTGGTGTTGATAGTGAACTATCGGATCGACGCTGGTCTGCAGTTGCTCTGCGATCGCGATATTCGGCCTTGAGTGGCTCAAGGTAACGGGATTCGATCCGGTCGAAGAGACCAGCGCCAAGCTGGTGGTAGTCTACGAGACAGGCAAATCCCTCTTCCCTGGGGTCTGAAACGAGTCTTTCCGTGGTAAGTCGCCACAGAACGGGTGTATTGTTGAATCTTCGGAGATGGTACTCGAAGAGGTCGTTTATAATCCAAGACTGGAGGTTAGGATACGCCCCAGAATCAGGCTGTTTGTCACCGAGTATTTGATCAGCTTCTGCAAGTCGATCCTGTGCCGCGTCCCCAAATATTCTCACAAACTCGGCTTCTAGTCGTTCAATCAGTGGTTTCTCATTGTCAGCCTCAAAGACGAGTGGGACAATTCCATCGTCATCATCTTGCGTGATTTTCAGAGTTATATGGAGCAGAAGATCCTTGACAAGCTCCTCGAAGTTCCCGGCGGGTTCCGTAATCGATTCTGGATCGTACTCCTGAATTTCCCGTGGATCCTCATTTGTCCGGAGGGCAATCTCCTGCAGTATCACCTCTCGTTGGTCTTCGTTGATATCGAAATGGTCGAAGAGGGTTTGATCTATTTCGGAGGCCCGTTGCTCAATTTCTCGCTGTATCCATTGTCGTCGTTTTGCAGCAGCAATAGCCAAGTTTCGCAGGGTAGTCTCACCACTATGCTGTTCCTTGATTGTGGGAGTGTTGATTGAATCAACGAGAGTTCTATGTGGGTGTTCGTACCATTCTGGAGGCTTTGAATCGATAATCGGCTCCAGTAGCTCTGGTCCACAGTAATAAGGCGATTCGAAATCGTGTTGTCTCTGCTTTAGAAGTAAACCGAGGATTCCTTCTGAGTTTTCTTCAAGTGCCTCAATGTCGCCTAAAGCATCATACCATGGGACTTTCGAAACTTCTCCGATTTCCCACATCCGCTCTGGCGTTTGACAGAGCATCAAGTAAGTGAACAGATTGCTGTTCGAGTATGAGAGGACGCTCCAGATATTCCTATCTGGAATAAAAACGGAACCTTTGTGACCAAATACAGAGTATTGTTGTAAATAACCGAATCGTCTCCCACCTTCTTTTGCGACTGTATAGGTCAGTGCTTCACTGAAATAGTATTGCTCATTGCGCGGATAGGATCCAGAATATCGTTTCACTGTATCACCATTTTCGCTCCAATCAAGAACAAGATTCACGCGGGGGAGCATCCATGCATCTTCTCCTCCTTTTGCGAAAGGCACCCAGTCATTCCCACTAATTTCCCAAAATTGCCTGAGAAATCGGGAGTCATCAGCCGTTGCAAGTCCTTGTTTTACTACTCCCAGACTGTCTTTATTTACACGGCCGTTATCAGCATCAAGGGCAATTTCAGAGTCGTATAATGAACGAAGATCTTGAGGGACCCAGTAAGAGACGGGATTCCCAGAGATCATATTGAATTCGGACATCTCTCTTTCGTAGAAACGTCGAATTCCATTTTCGTCTACGGGGTTGTCAAAGGTACAAGTGAGGAATTTCTGTTCTTTTTTCTCTGACTCAAGATCATGAAGTCGGAGGAAACTACCCTCTGAATCTGGAGTTTGTGACTCACCACTACGGACAACAGTACCTACGGTTCGAACAGTCGCATTATCCAATACCCCGATGCCGTATTCGGCCAAGAAATCGAACGACCCTTTTTGTCCGATGAAGTCCTCACGGAAGTCCTCGAAACTCCGTTTGAACATGAAAGAACGCGGAACGAGCATCCCGATACGCCCATTTTCCTTGGTAAGATGGTCACAAACCTCAAAGAAGTTAATATAGAATTCCGGAGTATACTCGTAGTGCTCTTCCACGTAATCTTTCACGACATCAGGCATCCCACTTCCCGAGCCGTAAGGTGGATTCATCAGAGAAACATCATAGTCTTGCGACAGGATTACTAGAACACGGAGAAAACTTCGGAGATCCTGCGCCATAAATGACTCACCGTTCCGGTGCTCAGCAACTTCTTGATGAAGATTTTCAAGGAATTTGGTGATACTACCAGGGCCCTCAACAGACTCGATAAGTGTTGGCTGCTCCTTGGTTGTGAAATGCTCCTCGAGCGTTCCTCTTACATCGAGTAGTGAACCTAGTCCTTGAACATCTTCGAATGCCTCCAAGATATCTTCAAGGGCGTCTCGAACATCGGGCTGATCCCCCGCTACCTCGTCAAAAATCTCGGAAGCAGCTCCAATGTTAGCGATTTTCGCGTCGGCACAGACAATACCAACCTCTGGCATTTGGAAGTTCTCTGCTCCCTCTTCCTCTGCGCGTCCTCGTGCCTTGAGATATAGGTTGAACGCAGCCAATTGGCAGGCTCGCATATCGAGGTCCACTCCGTGGAGGTTGTAACGGAGAATCTTTCGGGGGATTTCAGACCGGGCGAGGTCTGGCCGTTCTTGATGCCAGATTCGCTCAAGGACGTCAAAGGCATACAAGAGAAAGTGGCCACTCCCACAAGCAGGATCAATTACACGGATATCTTTTGGTTCCTCAAAAGTCGGGGCTTCGCCTTCTTTTTCTGTGGGAACAAGATACGTGCTGAAATCAGCTAGCGATGGTGACTCCACAGGAGATGTATCGCGAAACTTGCGTTCCTCTTCGGAGAGCGTCGATTGTTCTTCGATAGTAGTCGGAAGATCGCCATTTGCCTCTAAATACATCTTGGTTAGACTGTTATCGGTGAGCATCCGCACAACCCAATGAGGTGTGTAGAACTGATTTGCCGGAGGTACATCCTCGGGTTCTAGTCCTTCTTGGTTTCTCTTGTGGCGTAGCTCTTCCAGCTTAGAGGCGTTATAATACTCGTATACCCAACCGAGGACGTCGTCAGCACGCCAAACTTCCTCAGAGATATCATCGAGCTTTCGGCAGAGTTCTTCGAAGACCTCGACGTCGGGGTCAACGATGCTGTATGGTGATTCAGGGTCAAAGAGAATCTCGATTTCGTCAGTTAGCTTGCGGCAGGCGTCGTCATAGGCTTCAATTTTGGCTTCGTCAGGACCGAGGTACTTCTCGTTTTCGAGCTTCTCAGCTGCAGGGGTTGTGCCAGAGTCTCCGAACTGGGTGACCGGCCGATCAATGAATCCGCGGACCTCCATACAACGGAGAGCAGTGAGTCGGTTGATGATAGTGTATCCGACGCCCATTACGTATTGCTCGAACTTCTCCTCCCACGCCTTATCGTCATCCTCGCGTTCAACAGCCGTGACCAGTTCTGTTCGAGTTTCGGCCTCTTCGCCAGAGAGATTCTCGCCGCCGTCCTCGTCGTTTAATTCGTAGGCGTGTTCGAGCTGATACTCGATATCTGCCTCAACAGTTTCCCGAAGGTCTGTGACGACTCCTTCAAGATGCTCACGTTCTGATTTGTCCAGTTGGGCTTTCGTCTCAAGAGAAGATTGTCCAGACATGATGTACCGCTCTTGTCTCCTACCTCATAATGTGGCTACATCAAAGTTCCCTTGAGGTCCGTCGATTTTCCTGAAGTCTCCACAAGAACTTCTAAGTAGATACCACGGTCTCGTCATAGTATGGCTACAGGTCGAAACGGGGATTTAGATTCATGGGTCCCATCTCTCATCGGGACGCTCCCCGAATCGAAAATCACGATGGCTCTAACTCGGTGTGGTCTTCAGACCGAGAGAACGCACGAGATCTCTTCTCTCTACACGGACGAACTCGATTGGACCTCAGTAAAAGAGATCTGGTACGACGAACGAGTCGCGAACAGGAGTAGTCGAAACAGTTCGAAATCCCTGCTCATTGCGATTCGAGCACGGCTTCAGTCAGCTGGTGAAGGGCTTCCATCGGTCCCGCTGCTTCCAGAGATCTTGGACCAATGTCGAAACGAACGCGATCAGGCACAGGTCCTCTTCCTCTATCTCGTCAACCACGACGGGCTGGCTCGTTATGTCGTCCACGAGTACCTTCGCCGACTGATGAAACAAGGGCCCTCCGCACTCGACTTCGAGACGGATACTGTTCTCAACATCCTCGACGAGTTCCGCGACAAGGCTGGCGAACCGCTAGAGTACTCGGAATCAACACAGAAACGGTGGGTACAGGGACTCAGGTCTGCCCTTCGTGATATTGGTGTGCTCGAAGGGAAAACCGAGACATCTGGTCAACCGCCGAAGGTTGGTGATGTACCTCTCCAGGTCGCGGCCTACTACTCTTGGGCACAGAACGGCGACGAATGGCTCACGAAGCCGATCGGCTGGCTCTACCTGTTCCAGTCCGAGGAGTACTGGGAACCCCAGAGTAAGCGTCTGGCTGGATATGAGGGCTGGACACACCACGAAGCCCGGAGTCGCGTCTGGTTCGAGCCCGTCGACGACTTCTACACGATGCTCGCGGAGGGGTCGGCATGACGCCCATGGAGGACCTCTTCGAGAAGCAGGACGCAACCTTCGAGGAGTCGATCCGCATCGACCGGAAGTTCGAAGAAGACGAAGACAGAGCCGCTCATCGCGATCAGCTCTACCGCCACTACCTCGACACCTACCACATCACAGATGCCTCAGAGAACTTCCTCCGTGACTTCTTTACTCGAATTCACGGCCACGACGAGGAGATGCGGAAGGGGGCCAATCACTGGCTCTACGGGTACTACGGCAGCGGGAAGAGTCACCTGCTGACCGTCCTCAACCTCCTCACCGCATCTGCAGACCTCGAAGAGGAAGACAGAGAGGAAGTCTGGAATCGGCTAGATTCAGATAGCGCCTACAGCGGCCTCTTCGATACCTGGTCCTCGGTGCTCGACGAGTACCGTCTCGTCCCCCTCCCAATCAACCTCCTGAAGTACCAGAGCGTCCGGGAACAAAGCTTCAGTGAGATTATCCTCCAAGCAGTCTATCAGGCACGAGGCCTCTCAAACCGACTCGACGTCGCATTCTTCGAGGAGTGGTACCAGAATCAGGGAACGTGGGATCAGCGTGACGAACTCACGAAAGAGGTCCTCAAAAACGAAGGCGTTCCAAACGCGGATCAGTACTCGTGGGACGATGTCCAGCAGTACCGAACCCTCTCTGATCTCGTCTTGGAGGAGCTCGTCGAACGAGAGACAGGAACTGCAGATGGGTTGGCAGACATCCAACGCCAGGATATCGGACAGCGGATGGCTGTCGAAGCCGTCGAGTCGTATCGGCAAGACCTCGAGGCAGAGTCTGAGAAGCCGGTAAAGATCGTCCTCCTCGTCGACGAAGTGACGCTCTTCATCGGTGGGGACTACCAGCGTCTCTCGGAACTCAACGCACTCGCAGAGAGTATCGATACGATCGGCGAGGGGAACATCCAGATGGTCGCGACGGCGCAGTCCCAAATCGAGGACGTCCGACCAGGACTTGCCGCGAAGCAACTCGACTTCGGGATTCTCAAAGACCGGTTCCCCCACCAGTACCACCTGCCAAGTCATCACGTCGGGGAAATCGTTCAGCGTCGCCTCCTCGAGAAGACCGAAGAGGGAGCAGACTGGGTTGAGTCAGAAGCACTAACGGCGCGGGTACATCCGACATCTACGTTCGTCTACTCAGAGGTCGGGCAAAACACGGAGCCACCTCTCAATCGAGTCAAGGAAAAGGAGTTCGTGCAGTTCTACCCGCTCCTGCCCTACCAGCCGGCGCTCTTCCTGGAGATACTCTCGAACCTTCGGAACGAGTTGGCCGACTCGACGAAGTCGATCTTCTCAGGGACAGCGAGAGCGATTCTCGCCATCGTCGCCGGACTCCGAGACCGATGGATGCGCGACGAAAGCAAAGACGAGCTGTCCCTCATCAGCCTCGTCGACTTCTATGACCTGATTCGGTACGAGCTCGAGGACATCATCCCCAACGAGATCGAGGTCTTGGAGGAGATCGAAGCCGACGAAGACACGACTGGCTTCGACCTCAAGGTCGCAAAAGCGGTCTTACTCCTCTCGTACGTGCCGGACTCAGTCCCACAGAACGACGCCAACATCGCGGTTGCGGTGATGGACGACCTCAACGGGCAGCCGCGGACGACCGTCCGAAACCAAGTCCAGAATTCACTAGAGAACCTTGACAAATACATCAGGCCGAACACGGCCGAGGACGGTCCTCTCCTTCGAATCACGGATCGTGAGGAGCGAGATATCATCGAAGAGGCACGCAAGAACCGCAAGAACCCAGATTGGGACGAGATTATCACCGCTCTCGACAATGAACTCTGGGCGGACATCAGCCCTCGTCTGAATCTCCCAACGTCGGTTCCCTACGGTGGGGACGGCGACAACTACCCCATCTCGTACAACTTCTCCATCGACGGGCAACCACTGGAAGAGGAAGACGAGCACGAGAGTGCGCTCGAAGCCACAGTGGTTATCCGGGGCGTGCGACCTGATGTCGACTCTAAGAAAGTCAACGAGGGAACGATCTACTGGTCGGTCAAGGAGGATGGATTGGATGATCTCCGAAGCCAGCTCATCGAGTGGTGGTCGTTCCACGAAGCGACGGCCGAGACGGAAACACCCGATACGATAGCCCGCGACGTCGACGATGCAGCGGACAGGGTGAAAAGTAAGCTCGCGAGCGCGCTCAAAGATGGCTCGTACAAGGTTGAATCTCAGGAACCACGTGGTCTCGAGTCTGCGGTCAAAGAATGCATCAACCGTGCCTACCCCTCGTTCTTCCATCCCGTCATGCTCGAGGTGGACCAAAGCTACCTCTCGGAGCTAAAGCGACTCACCGACGACGAGGAGTACCCGGAGTGGGCACAGAAAATCGATGTTCCAACGCCAGATGCGGAGGTGTCCACGATGGGGACGATTGCGAAAGAGATTCGAGGCGCCGTCGGTCGAACGCTGGTCCACCATGATAACGAGATGGGTCTGCCAGCGCTCTTCGAAAACATCACCGAGGAGACGCCGTTCTACGGAGAGGTCAAACCGGCAGTAACGGCGGTCTTGTGGGGTCTGTGTCGCGCGGGAGAGTTCCGTCCCGTCGCAGAGGACGGAGAGGCTCTCTCCGCGGATGAACTGCTGACGCTCTCTCAGCAGATGGAGATCAAGCTGCGTACGGCACCGTCGTCGACGTCTCTCAAGGAACAGTTCATCGATGCTGGAATCATCGATCCGATTCAAACGGTCGACGAGGGAATCGTTGCCCTCGAAGAGTTGAACGAGTCGGTCAAGAGGCAAGCGCGCACGCTTGCAGAGACGACAGAAGTCAGTACAGAGACGGAATTAGAGAGCGATGCACTCGTCTCTCTGGTTGCGTCATTCAATAATGCGCTCTCTGAACTGGCGGATAGCGCAGAATCTCGCGCCGACGCGATCGCTGCTGACGATACGGACTGGGAAGAGATAATCGATCAAGTGGCGAGTGACGAAGAATGGTTGACCGGGGTTGAGGATCGATGGGACTCCAGAGAATCCTATCTATTACAACTCGACGGGCTACTGCGATTCAGAGAGCTGGAGATTGACTGGCTTAGCCAATCGTTCTACGACGCACTGGACCAGCTGAGCCAACAGCTCGAAAACGAGTCTGGTCGGGAGTGGTGGACGCAGGAGGGTTGGCAGTCCTTCGATCAGTCACTAGATGCCCGGTTGACCGCAATCTCAGCGCTTGAAGAGGATTGGTCGGCTCAAGTGGCAGAGACCAACGCGAAATCACTAGTGACAGAACTCGAGGGACATCAATGGCTGATCCCGCCCCTACAGCTCCCTGAGCACAGCGTTCACGATGGATTCCAATCCGGATATCTCCGCCCACTTCGGCACTTCAGAGATACCCACGAAAGCATCCAAGCCTGTATTAGTGCACTAACAAATCGGGAACCAGGAACTCATGACGAACGCACATTGAAACGAGCGCTCGGGACGGTATCCTCAACGACGGATTGGGACAGCCTCACTGGGGATCGAGTCGACACGTATCGAGAAAAGTACGAGACTGTAGAGCAGTTGGTCGGTGAGACTCGACCCGAGGAAATCGAAGGTGTAGGTGTGCTATTCGGCGATGAATCTGCACTCAAGGGCCAATTTGAACGTCTCGTGAAGTCGAGGAAGCCGACGATCGAACAGATCGATGGAGGTGTGATTATCAAATGACGTCGACGCGAAACCCGCTCAAGAGATTCACCGAGGAATTGGTCGACTTCGCAAGTGGCGAACGGCGGGGAATTCGGAATCCCTTCGTCATGGTGCCAGTCGAACCATCTGTTGAACACCGAGTGACGGAACGGTTGGTTCAGTGGGCAGACCCCGAAACACCAGATACACTGACGAACTGGGCTGGCATCGAGAACCAGGCCGGCAACGAACTCACAGTCGAGTGTGTTCGGCTCGATCACCTGATGCCCGAGACGCGTGTTTTCGAAACCACACTCGATCTCGGGCCTCTTGAGCGGACCACCACGAACGCAGTAACGGAGACACTCGAAACGAGTCTGGCTGACGAACTCATCGGGAAACTCGTCGAAGGACAACTCAAAGGCGAGAACGCGCAGCAGCATATCCTTCTGCTGGTGAACCTCGGAAGCCTCTATCCGTTCACCCGCGCCTCAGAGCTGCTCGATGAGATGGACCGCCGAAACGTGAACACTACAATCGGAATCCCATTCCCGGGTTCGATTAGAGGCGGGAAATTGAGCTTCTTCAACGAGGACGCACGCCACTACTACCCGGCCCACCGAATTGACGAGAAAATCACTGAGGTGTATCTCGATGACTGATACGACACTTGAATCACTGTTTGCTCGCTCGCCGACGCGAGAACTCGAAGAAGTACAGAAAGTCAACGAAGTCGGCCAAGCCGAACGCGACATCGACGAGTTCTACGAGACTGATAGCGCTCGAAAGGTACTCACAGAACTCGGTGAAGTCGTCAACAGTACAGGATCACAGCCACGCTTCCGGTATGTCCATGCCACCTTCGGATCCGGGAAAACGCACCTTCTGAAGCTGATCGGAATCGCGACCGGCGAGATCGAGGGGCTCGAAACGGTCGCTCCGAAGCTGTCGAGCCAATTCTCTGGGTTCAAGGAATTCAGAGATCGACTCAATTCGTCCCACATCGATCACCTGGTCCCCCTGTTCATGAACCTCCTTGACCGGGACAAGGTTCGTGACTCGACGCTCTCGCTCCTGATCTACGAGGAGCTGGGGAATCAACTCAACTACCCGACTGATCCACTCTGGTTACTCGAGTGGGCGTGGACCCTGGAGATCGAGCATGGGCTCTGGGAAGCCGTACGCTCTGTAGAACACGATGGAATGTCGATAGAGGAAGCAGCACAAGACAAGGCTGCGCTCCGACCATGGCTCTATGAAGCACTTCCCAAGATGGACGAGACTGACGGCACGCCCTATGCAACGAAAGATGGCGTCAGGGAATCAATCGAGCAAGCCACGGGACGGATCAGTACTGAGGCGTTCACACCCGATGAACTCGTAGAACGGCTGGACCGAACGAAGCGCTACCTACAGGAATCAGGCGAAACGTACGAGTTCCTCATCGGGCTCGATGAAGTTGCC
Organism: Haloarcula sp. JP-Z28; assembly: GCF_011440255.1. NCBI lineage: Archaea > Methanobacteriati > Methanobacteriota > Halobacteria > Halobacteriales > Haloarculaceae > Haloarcula > Haloarcula sp. JP-Z28. The sequence continues at coordinate 86,067 of NZ_JAAOHT010000006.1, forward strand.
ATTTACGTCGGTGACCAGCAACACCGCTATCGAGAGTTCCTGGAGACGGTCGACACACTCATCGCCGACATTAATCCCCCAATTTTGGGAACAGGACAGTGGTCGCTGCGGGACATGCAGCAGGATTTCATGGGAGAGGTCGATCCTGAGGCGTGGTACACGAACGAAATTCCGCTCCGGGGTGCCGATACCGAGATCATAGTCAGAAAGCGGTGGCTCCGAAAGTCAGATTCCGGGGCGAACACGGTACACGACCTGCTCGAACGGGCTCCTGACTTCGAGTTAGAACTTGCCGACGCTTCAGAATACACCGACGTCGGTGAGCCCGTAGAGGCGTATCCCTTCCGTGAACACGACCTCTGGTTGCTCCGCGAGGTCATGCAGAGTCTCAAGAAAGAAGACTTGGAAGTGGACAGAGAGTATGTTCAGGGACGAGCGCTGCTGATTCTCGTTCGTTCTCTCTTCACCAGCTTTGATTGGTCCCAGAAAGAGCCTGGAGCGGTCGTTGCGTGGGATGAAATCTATGACTTGATTGAGCGCGAAACAACGGACATTCCGGGGTGGGCAAAGGACCAGATCCAGAAAGTCGAGAACACGACTGACGAGATGGGGGTGAGTGTCGCAAAAGTTCTCTATCTCCTTGGCCAGGTCGACGCCGTCCCAACAACGAAGGAGAATATCACACGGCTTCTGGTTCGCTCAGTAGATACTGACATCGATCAGCTCGAAAGCGATGTTGAGGAAGCCCTCAAAGCGCTGATGGAGGACAACTTCGTTCGAACCGACGAGAGTGTCCAACCGCAGACGTATAGAATCCTGTCGAAGGAGATTGTCGAGTTCTGGGATCAGATTCACCGGGAGGCAGCAGGGCTTCCTCAACATCAAGTCCGGTACAATATTGAGGACCTTCTTCGGGAGGCGGATCGTGGTCGGTTGACCGCGGATGATTCACTCCGAACGCGGAATATCGATGGGATCTCCGACGCCCCGTATACGTTCCGCTACACTGTATTAGACCAAGTCGACTCATCACCGGAACCTCGTTTCGATGGTGTAGTTGCCAGGGTACTAGCGGCTGACCCGGATACAATAGAAGAGTCACGAACAAGATGGCAGGAGGCGAACGCTGGTGACCAAGGCGTTGAAGACGTCCTTATCGTTATTGAGCTTTCAGAGGGCCTTCGCGAGAGTATTCGGCATCTGATTGCGTTGGATAAGTTATTGGAGCCGGGGGCTAGCGCAGAACTCCGTATCGAGCAACAACAGGAGGAGGAGACCGTCGAAGACGAGATCGAGGAACTCCTCTATGGAGCGAAGCTCTATACGCCGGACCATAACACGACACGAGGGACGTATCTAAGCAACATCGATAGTGTGCTCGCTGATGCTGTCAGAGAGAAATTCGAGAACAGGAAAACACTCGATACACGGCTGCAGGAGGTTGACGACGCTCGGACCCTCTTCGAGTTCTTCAACGGGAATGGTACGTGGCCGTTCTCAAGCGACGACGCAGAAATGCTCGGGGTCAAGACAGTTCCGAGAGAGATTAGTGACGGGTGGGCTGAAGAGTTCCTCAACGATTACGCTGGAGAGGAATTAGTGAGTGGAGAGACTGTCCTCGAAGAAATCGCTGGTCGGCGGGGGAAATATCTCGGGACGCCACGCGAGGCACTGGCGGCGCTTCTGATCACGCTTGCCGCAGCAAACAAAATCGAGATCAGACGTGATGGGGTCCGTATCGAAGACCCGGGCGAAATCGGTCGCGTGATGCGACGTCTCTCCGATATCCGTGACATCGATATTGGATTCGATCCCGTGGACATTGAGGGAAGTAGCAATCTAAAAGCGGTCTATCAGTCTCTCCGAGGATTCGCTCCGCAAGGGAACGATCCGACCGCTTGGCTCTCCAATCTGGCATCATGGGCAGAAAAGAATAGTTCGGATATTCGAAACATCTGTGCTCGTGTGGATCTCGAGTTTGACGAAGAAATCACGCTGGATGCACTCCGTGACGCGTTAGAACCAGGGATGGCAGGTGGCGAACTTGACGATGCAGTACTGACTGAATCGCCAGTACCAACGCAGGCAGAGTGGTTCCACAAAGCTGAACCATTATTCGAGGGCGAGGAGCCGCTCTGGGATGAGTTCAACAGTACACTCGAGACGATGCGATCACTGTACCCAGATGCTGCGATTACCTACAAGATGGAGGACGCCGTCGATGGGTCACGCATACCTTCCAAGGAGAGTCTCACTAAGCTCCAGACAGAGGCTCAGGACTTCCGTACCTCCCAGATTAGTGAGCTCTACCACCTTCTCACGGGAACTACACCCGAGGGGGATTCGATCTCGGAGCTCTGTTCAGCGGTCGAACAAGCGTTACTGGATCAAGACATAATCGTGGAAATCGATACCGTCACCGAGACGATTTCAGGAGTGCATTTTGAGTCGCTCAGAGAACTCGATGAGATCGCTGCCTCCGCGGATGACATCTCCGAATCCGATATCGCATCCGGGAACGCAGTCAGCGAAGCTAGCCAGCTTGAGGAGGCACGGGGACTACTTGAGGATCAACCAGATGGTCCACTCTACAATCAGCTCGAATCTCGGTACGAGGAACTCAGCTCAGAACATTCTGAGGCGTTCATCACGAAGCAGGTGAAGCGTGCGCTAAGTGGACCAGACCTCGTCACACCGTCTCGCGCAGAAGCGTTGGTGAAACAGGCCGATGCAAAGCTCCAGTCAACGGACGATGATGACGACGATGATGAAGACGATGATGACCAAGATGACGACGGGCCATCTGTCGACGAGCTCTGGGCAGATGTGACCGAACCAGGTGACGGCACTATTGTGGTTATCGATACAGAGGAGGGAGACCGATGAAATCGCAACCGACGACGACACTCGAAGACCAGGCGAAAGCTCATCTAGAAGATGAATTTCCTGACGACTACGCGACAGCTGTTCGAGTCGTCTGGTGGGACGACGGAGGACATCTCCGAGAGGTCATCCGTGCTGCTGCAGACCGGATCGGCGTGGGGTTCTCGGAGGCAGAACGGTTTCCTCTCGAACTGAGAAGAAACGCAATCGACGAACCGGAGACTCCCCACGTCTGGTACATCCCGCAAGCGAAGGAGAATCGTGACTGGTTCAGAGACATCCGTGAAACTGGCGGTGAAATCGAACTCACGATCGAACAGCTGACTGCCGAGCTGTATGAGGTCAATCCCTGGGATATCTATGATGTTGAGCGAGGGACGGAGTCTGACCGCGAAACTGCGGCGAATGTAATCAAAACTCAGTTCGCAAGCGGTGGAATTCCACGCTACGGGGACCTGATCGGTGAGATAATCACAAAGGGAGAGGGCCAGATTTTAGAGCACCTCCTCGAAGGTGGATGGCCAGAAATTGACAAGGATGATGAGACGATTGCCCGAGTGCAAAAGTCGCTTAAAGACAGGCACGTCGCTCCCGCAGACAATGCTGAAACACCAGAAGAGATCGAGGACGTCGTCTGGAAGTGGGCCGTTGCTCGCTGGCTCGTCGCCGAGGGAATGGATGTCGACGCCTTCCCCGAGGGATATGGAAACGTGGGGAGCACCCTTGGCGATATCAATCCACTCAAACGGATTGTCGATTCCCGACAGAGCAAGCGGTTGGCAGAGCGCTATCTGAGCGAGAGCTACTGGGGGGACGTAATCGAATCATCCGACGATGCGTGGGAGCTCGCGGCCTGTCCGGTTGATGGGGCCCTTGATGCCGCTCTGTGGAATGCTTGGCTCGAATCATTAGAAGAGGGGAAGTACACGGAGTGTGTCGAAAGGGCGAACGAACGGCAAGAAGCTCTTGGGGTGTATCCGGACGATATTCCCTGGACGACGCTCTGGGAACAAGCCGAACAGGTAGCCGAGTTGGAATTGCGGTTTGCAGCCTGGGAAGAGCGGTCCCAGTCGTTCGACCCCTTCGACCAGTATGCCGATCAAGAAGACGGAACTTGGAAGATCGACTATGGGGTGTTGGAACTCGAGATCACAGGTGAACCCGAGCAAGAGAGACTCCTCAACTCTCACCCGGCGACGGAGTCGCTCCCCGAGATTCGCGCCGAGCTCTTAGAGACGCGGTATATGAACTATCTTGAGGAGATGAGCGAGGCAGTAGTCAGTTCGTTCAGTACTGGATCACCTCTGGCGGGGAAAGACGCTACCTACGAGTGGTGGACTGACAACGAACAGGATCTCGCAACAGGGGAAACAGTCGCCCTGTTTCTGATTGATGCGCTGCGATTAGACCTCGCTCGGGAGCTGGCCAACCGCCTTCGAGAAGACTATTCGATCGCCGAAGAGACCAGAGTTAGCACACTTCCATCAGAGACCAAATTCGGGATGGCTGCACTCACACCAGGGCGAGCCCACAGGTTCCGTGTCAAACTCCGGAACGGGAAGCTCTCTGTCGAACGAGGTGGCCAGCGTCTCGACAACAAAGGAAACCGAGTGAAAGTCCTTGAACGAGAGGGATGGGACGTACCGGACGATCGCGATTCCGGGTGGCAACACCACCAAATCGCCTACTACGACAAGGACATCGACGACATCGGTGAGAATGAACTCGACAATCCAGAGAGTCACTTCACCAGTTACATCGACGAACTCTACGATCTGATTACAGAGAAGCTAGAGAACGAAAACTGGGATCGAATCTACGTCGTGACGGATCACGGATTCGTCCTGCTCCCGAAGGGGACTACGATGGAATCGATTTCTAGCTACGACGGAGATGGAGAGGTCAAATATCGGCGAATCGCTGGAGACGATATCGAGGACGCCGGAACGGGCGTCCGAGTTACGGGTCAGACACCCGGAACAGAATATCTGAAAACGTCAGTTCGATTGCTTGCCAACCCCCGACAGTACAACAGCAAAAGCGGACTTACCGACGCCCGCTATTACCACGGTGGGATCCTTCCGCAGGAATGTATGCTGAACTTCCTCCGAATCGAGAAAGAATAGCACACGGCAAGATAATCCGCTCGTGAACTTGATTAATAAGCGCAGATGAGTACTGTGTACGCAGATGGGCCACGTCTACTACCACCATCCCGGTGACAAGCAATTCTCTCTTGACTTCGTACATCCGGACCCTGTCGAAATCGTCTCACAGATCGTCGATTACGATGACGACGTCGCAGTGAAGGTCCAGGCATACGATATCGACGAAGAATTCTACGTCATCTATACGTCCCGCGTCGGCGGCAGGCCAGTTCGTGAGATCGATTTCAACCTGAGTGAGTCACTCGCGAAGATGAGCGAGGACAACAGCACCATCGTCGTTCGGCTGCTCGAGATCTACCGCGCCCTCATCGCTCAGAACGAGGAGGAAGAAGGCGTTCCTGTCGAGGCATACAAGAAAATCGACGTCGAGGCTCTGCCGGACGTGCTTGATCGGACGTCGTGGGAGGGCTCAGCAACAGCCGTTGCAGGCCGACTCGCCTCGAACCTGATTCTGAAACACGCACTTCCGAACGCCAACCACCGGACGGCTGTCGCACTGATTCAATTCTACCTCCGGCGTCTGAATCCGAACTTCTCCATGCCGGAAACGTCTATAGAAGTCGATTCAGAGACGTACGACTGGCGGGAGTGGGTTAATGAGTACATCAACGAATCGAAGCGGCTGTTGACCGTTCGACGGAAGAACATCCTCTTCAAGCACCTGTACCGCTTTGGCGCGAGAACACTTGAGCGGAAACACGCGGTCGAAATCGACTTGACCGCATACGAGCTGGATATGTACCCGAGTGAGGCGAAGATCGTCTATGCGGAGCAGCACGAAGAACTCTGGATTGAGTTCGTCAAGGAGGCCGTCGAACGGGCAGGATATCCAGAGCTGAAGGAAACGCCAGGGCTATCGAAGGCAGAGTTCGCTGAAAAGATTCGGAACCTCGAATAAGTGCCGCTGTTAGTCTTGGAGCGTGGCGACTGTTCGGCCCGTTTCCTCGGCCTCTTGGCTGCGCGACATATTGTACGTCGCGAGCGCTTCGTCAACCGCCTCATCAAGACTCATTGGTCAATCTAATCTTGGCTCTTCTACCGTATAAACGCTTGCATGGCTCCAGACAAGTATCAAACAGTCTCAGTTCACCTCGGTCAGTGCTGAGTGCGCAGATGTTCTTCTCTACTCTGAAGAATCCGTTGCCGTCGAACAATTTGTCCCCGAACAAAGTCCAACCATGTTCGAAGACATTGTGTAGAGGATATCTGAATTTGCGGTAAGACTACTCGACAACGCTGGCTTCCGAACGCTGTTCTTGACCAATCAGTGCGGCTAGGTCCGCTTTCGTGAGTGGGTCGATGTTAACGCGATCCCCTTCGGCGGTATAGAAGATACCTGCAGTCACGTCTCGGCCAGGGAACCACTCATTCAGCACGTGATAGTACACGCTGAGTTGCTTCCGATACTCATCCTCGGCGTGTCGCCCGAGGTCGGTTTTGAAGTCGATAATCTCGACGGTATCGGGACGAAGGTGAACGAGGTCGACGATTCCTGAGATGGTGACCTGCTCTCCGTCGACAGCGAGTGGCAGATACGCATCCTCCTCAACTCGCAGCTCACCATCGAGCGAGTCTATGAACGACTTGATGTGACGCTCGTCGTCGTTCGAGGGTTCGACGTCCGCCTCCAGTACGTACCGCTCAGCGAATTCATGGGTCTGCGTTCCGAACGCGGTCCCTCTTCCGTCGTCGACATCCTCGAACACATCGTCGCGCATGAGCGTGTGCGGCGAGTGTCCGACCGGGCCGTCCGGCGTCGGCACGGAAATCTGCAAGTGTGCCTGCGTCGTCTCGTCGAGATCGTCTTCCTGAACGTTGGGTTCCAGCTCCTCGAGGACGACCGGGAGCTCTTCAATGAACGTGTTCGGGCTCTCGCCTGCAGCGAACACGAGATGGCTCTCAGCCCGCGTCATCGCGACGTAGAGCAAGCGTCGCTCTTCGTCGTATCCACGCGGCAGACACTTCCGGAGGACGTCAGTCCGCCAGTTGTCGTGAATATGTGGATACCCGTGATCATCGGCGTAGAGCTTTCGCTGGCGTAGTCCAATCGGATCGTCGAACGTGATCGCGTTACTGTTCCCGCCTGACGGTGGGAAGCAATGGGAGTTCATGTTCGCGAGCACGACAATGGGATGCTCGAGTCCCTTGGCCGCGTGGATGGTCTGGACCGTCACCGAATTCATACCGGCGCTCGCGTGGACCTCGTGGGTGCTTCCGTCCTCGATGCCGCGTTCGATGAATCGGATGAGGTCACCTCGTGTCAATGTCGTCGCGCTGTGGACGGACTGAATCGTCGTCAGCAGCACGTCAGCGTAGGCTCCGTCGTAGTCGTACTGGGAGAACACACGCTGGGCAACCCCACCGACCGTCTCCAGTGACGCAAGCTCTGACTTGAACGCCTGCATGTTGGTGGGGTACTCCTCGCTATCGAGGACGTGTTTGACCTCGTCGAGCGTGTAGCCAGCTTCCTCAAGCACGACTGCCCATCCCCGCTCCGCGTCGGATTCGAGGATTCGCAGCCACGCCACGAGAAGCTTTGCCGGGTCAGACCGGAACAACTCGATGCCTCCTTCATATGCCATCGGCAACCCATACGCCTCGGAGACAGAGAGGAGTTCTCGGCCGAAGTCACGAGTCCGGGTGAGGACGGCGATGTCACCGTACTTTGGCAGACGAAGTTCCCCATCCTCCTCGACCTGATACGCATCGTTCCCGACGATCTCCTGAATCTTGGTCAGAACGGCTTCGTGTTCGTCTTCGTGCTGAATCGCCTCTATCTGAGAGTTCTCGTGCGATGCGTTCGATGAGAGTGACACAATTCTATCTCGCACGGCCGTCTCGTCGACGTCGTCTGTGCTCGCCGCAGGCGTCACTAGGCTGTGCTCGGAGAAGTCAAGAATGTCCTGCGTCGACCGGTAGTTCTCGACGAGTTCGATATCGATGATCGGGCGGGTCGCCCACGACACTCGCTCGTGGTCCTCATTGAGTTCGTCGACGAACCGATCCAGCCGGGATTCGAACTCAGTGATGTTCTCGACGGCAGCATACTGGAACGAGTAGATGCTCTGTTTCCAGTCGCCAACGACACAGACGTTGTTCGTGTTCGCGAGCAGGAGAGCGAGTTTGAACTGGATCTCGCTAGAGTCCTGGAACTCGTCGATCATTACGTACTCGAACGCGACATCGTCGCGAAGTCGATGGTCGTCACAGAGCAGGACGAACGCGAACAACTGGAGGAAGCTGAAGTTGAGGTAGTTCCGACTGAGTGCGAACTCAAGGTACTCGTGGTAGACGTCGTGAACGAAGTTCTTGAGGTCCTCTCGCTGTTCGTCAAACACCAGCCGTGCGACGCCATCAGGAACCTGCTTCTCACCCCATCCGCCACGGATCTCGTCCTCCTCGGGCGCGTCTGGGAGATAGCACTTGTCGTCTCCGTAGCCGCCGAGTTTCGAGCGAAGCTTCGACTGCTTGTTCCCGTCGTTTCGGGGCTGGTTCAGCTCGTCAAAGATCTCGCGGAACGTCTCGAAATCACCATCCAAATACCGCTCGCCGTTGCGATACCAACCATCAGCCGTCGGGAAGACACCTTTCGCCGCCAGCTGATTGATTAACCCGAGGAGTTCGACTGGTTCCTCGATAGCGCGGAAGAAGTCGTCGTACTCGGAGTGGTCGTCGCTGAACCGACGGATGAACTCGCGGAACTGCGCCTTCTCGACGTTTTCGTCTTCGAGGACACGTGTGGACCCAGTGATGCGGTCGTCGATGCCGAGGAGCGTCGGTGCCTCGAAGCCGTGCTCCATGAGGATGTCGTGACAGAGGCTGTGGAACGTCTGGATCGGTGCGTCCGAGAGTTCACGCATCCCGTAGTCACAGTGGGCGACGATTCGGTCCTTCATCTCCGTCGCCGCGTTGTTGGTGAACGTCACGAGGAGGACGTCTTCAGGTTCGACGTCGTCTTGGTCGACGATTTCGGCGTAGCGTCGGGTGACGGTGAACGTCTTTCCAGTCCCTGCGCCGGCGTCGACGACGTGGATGCCCCGTTTGCTGTCGATCAGGTCTTGCTGTTGGTCGTTTGGTGCAGTCATCGCGACTCACCCTCCAGGATGCAATCGCGGTTGTCCACGTACCGATAGTTTGGATCGCCACCGAGTCCCTGAACTGGGAAGCGCTCGTCACCCGCACGGCGAGTGTTCAGTTCCGAAAGGCGCTCTCGAACGAACTGCTCGAATGCGTCCACGTCGCCGGTGAAGTAGTTCTGGTTGCGGATCCGTAGCAAGTGTCGCAGTGCCTGCTTACAGCCCTTTTTCACATACTTGTAATCCCCGACATCAGCGATCAGTCGCTCGGTGAGTGCGTCGCCGAATTCCGAGTCGATGAGTTCGTCGCTGTCGCTGGTGTCCGGGAACTCGTACGCATCCAACACGGCCCGATAGATTTCGTACGTCGACTTCGAGAAGGTCTTGTTACAGTCGTTCGCGGCGTCTTCCTGCAGTTCGGTGAAGACAGCTTGGCTCGCGATGTATTCCTCGAAGATGACTGGATAGTAGGTCACCGTAGTGAGGCAGTCTTCGAGAGAACCATCCCCAGTCACCACATCGTCAAGCGTTTCGAGGAAGTGGAAGAACGTGAATCGCAGTTCCTCATCCGGGCGCTCAGTCCGCTGGTGAGCGAGATACAGCAACGCCTGGAAGTTTGGTTTGTCGCTCGGTGGATCAAGCGCCGAATGCTTTACAATTGAGGTACGTGTTTAGCCCCAATGAATTTCGCCACTGTCTCGTAGCAGGCGACCAATCGGGGGTATATGCACCCTCAGCAAGGGCTAATTGAACTTCTTCAGGGATGGTCTCCGCTCGGAGACCATCCCGG
>NZ_JAAOHT010000060.1:0-28564 GCF_011440255.1 Haloarcula sp. JP-Z28
CCGGGATGGTCTCCGAGCGGAGACCATCCCTGAAGAAGTTCAATTAGCCCTTGCTGAGGGTGCATATACCCCCGATTGGTCGCCTGCTACGAGACAGTGGCGAAATTCATTGGGGCTAAACACGTACTTCTAATCTATTAGAAGAGGAGTCCTTCTCGCGACTGGACAGACAACAACAGTATGAGAGGTCCTCGGGCCGGGTACACCAGTCAGAAGCGTTCGTCCAGCCAATTCGTGGTATCTTTGCAGTCTCAGAAACCGGGCGATATCGGTCCCGATTTTATTTGGTTCGTTTTCGTTCCTGTGTCGGGTGGTCTGTGACGTACACTTTCGTATCGTCCGGAATGTCGTCGGTGACCCAGGAGTTCGCCCCAATGCTGACGTGGTCACCAACGCTGATGGCACCCAGAACTTTCGTGCCCGCGCCGATGACGACGTGGTCGCCGATATCCGGGTGTCGTTTGTAGCCCTTCTTTAATCTGTGTTCGTCGCTCTCGTCGGCCTCGAAGTGGAGCGCGCCAAGCGTCACGTCCTGATAGAGGCGGACCCACTCCCCGACAGTTGTGGTTTCGCCGATGACGACGCCAGTCCCGTGGTCGATGAAAAAGTGGTCGCCGATTTCAGCGCCGGGGTGGATGTCGATGCCGGTCTCAGTCTTGGCGTATTCGGTGAGTTCGCGAGCGTACTCGGAGGCTCCGGCCTCGTAGAGGGTGTGTGCGACCCGTTGTACGAGTATTGCCATGAACCCCGGATAGGACCGGATTATCTCCATATACGTCTTTGCCGCCGGATCACCTTTGAACGCGGCCTCCACGTCCTTTTTGAGTCGTGTGCGAACCGCCGGGAGCTGATCGATGACGGCGTCAACTGTTTCAGCCGGGTCCGACCCGGAGTAGGGTCTAATACCGGCAAAGAAGAGGCCGCCCAGGGTGTCGAGACGGTCCAGAACGGCGAGCTCGTCCCGGACCAGTTCAGCAGCGTTCCAACAGGTCGGGAAGAACAGTCGTTTGAGGATGTCGATTTCCGGTCTTCGGTGTTCCCGCCGCGGGAACTCCATCTGCGTCTGGGTCGGGAACGGCTCTTCATCGGCCCGGTACGCCGCGAAGAGTTTCTCGTGTGTGTCGCCCGTGTAACAGTAGTCCATATCGGATTGTTGGGCTGAAGCATCTTAGTTTTGAAACAATAGTTGTCTTTTCCGCTATATGTTGTGTTCTCGCTGACGCTGTAGAATTGAAAACGAGCAGCATCCCACACTGAGAGGTAGCTATTTGATACTGGCTTGTCATCGATTCTGTATGAACGGCGAGTGTTACTTCTGTCACGGCATCGTTTCAGCACCGGAAGAAGGCCACATCTGGCTGCGTGAGCACGACAGCCACGAGGTGTATATGCACGAACAGTGTGCCAGCGGTCACAACGTCATAGAGGGAGAACAGGACCCAGCAGGTGAACTCCTGATTACATGCCCGGAGTGTGGTGCGGTCGAAACGATATAACAGTCCACGCGGGTAGTCCTGCGAACGGGCCCTACGGAAGCCTAATATCGACGCCGGACTGGAGGCTGGCCGCTTTCACAGTGTTATACAGCAGCATCGCGATGGTGAGTGGTCCAACACCGCCGGGAACCGGGGTGATGGCGTCCGCTTTCTCTTTAGCGCTCTCGAAGTCCACGTCCCCGACGAGTTCGTACCCCTTCTCCGTGTCAGCATCAACCCGGTTGATGCCCACATCAATAACTGTCGTACCCGCCGAGAGCATCGACCCGTCTATCATCTCCGGAACCCCGGCGGCGGCAATCACGATGTCCGCGTTGCGAGTCTTGTCCGCAAGGTCATCAGTTCGGGAGTGGCAGACGGTCGTTGTCGCGTTCCCGCCCGGCCCGTACTGGATGAGCAAGTTTGCCATCGGTTTGCCGACGATGTCCGAGCGACCCACGACGACAACGTCTTTCCCCTCCGTCACAACACCAGTTTCGGCCAGCATTTTCTGTATTCCATGGGGGGTGCAGGGCTTGTATCGCGCGTTCCCCGCGACGAGTCGGCCGACGTTTTCGGGATGGAACCCGTCGACGTCTTTCATCGGGTCAATGCGCTCCAGTACGTCGCGCTTTGGCACGTGGTCGGGGACCGGCATCTGAACGAGGATTCCGTGGACCGCCGGGTCCGCGTTCAGTTCGTCGATGGTCGAGAACAGCGCCTCGGCCGACTCGTCTGCACTGATTTGATGATGAAACCCCTCAATGCCGATTTCATTACAGGCCCGCTGTTTCATCGAGACGTACGTTTCACTCGCGCCGTCGTCGCTCATCAGCACAGTCGCCAGCCCCGGTGTGACACCCTCGCTGACGAGCGTGTCCGTACACGCCGCGACGCCCTCCGTGATCTGGTCGCCGATTTCGTTCCCGTCGATTACTGTAGTCATTGTTGCTAGGTTTGCTGTCGGCCCCGAAGTCCCCAGTTAGATGTCCAGAGTGAGCAGACTGCTGCACGGTCAACTGCTGGGGTTGGCCAAGCGTTCGATGTTTCCCTCAAGCCCCGTCGGAATAGTGAGTGATGCGGAATAGTCCAGCCTTTGAAATGATATCGGCTATTCGTCCAGTGTTTAGCCGTAGTCAGTCGACAGTTCGGCAGTATTTCGGGCAGTAGGAGGGAGTACCGAAGGTTTTTGTCCTGACCCATGCTTGGTCTACACAACCACACCGGGAGGCAGGGCCTCTCGCTTAGGAGCAACTGCACTATGACTGAGATTCGATTCAGCACCGACAAAGAATCGTTCATCGAAACTGCGAGGGCAGCAGCGGACGGCACCCGTGTGCCGGTTGAGGCGCGCGTCACCGTTGCCGACCCGTTCGAAGCGTATCGCCGCGCCCGCGACGAGAACACAGACGGCTTCTATCTCGAAACGACCGGTGGGCAGTCGGGCTGGGGGTACTTCGGCATCGAGCCAATCGAGCGCGTCGAGGTGTCCGCAGGAGCGACACCCGCACAGGATGGCGGAAGTCCGAGTCTCGAAGCTATCGACGACCTACTCGACCGCGAACACCTAGAACGGGGCGACTGTACGGTTCCATACCCGTGTGGCGCGTTCGGGTGGCTTTCCTACGACGTAGCACGGGAACTGGAAGACATCCCAGAGACAACCGTTTCGGATGGCCTCCCACGGCTTCAGTTTGGCGTGTTCGACTGCATCGCCGCGTGGGAGGAGCCACACGACGGCGACGTCGAGATACATGTAACGGCTTGTCCCACCGTCGACGGGTCGCCTGAATCGGCATTCGAGCGTGGCCGGACGATGGCCCGAGAGCTAGCACAGGACGCCATCCACGGCGAGAAACACGTCCAGTCCCAGCCAACCGCTGCAAGTCAGGCCACGTTCGAAAGCGAGTGCGGCGAGGCAGCGTTCGCCGACCGCGTCCGACAAATAAAACAGTACGTCAGGGACGGCGACACGTTCCAGACAAACGTCTCACACCGGCTGACCGCCCCGGCGGCCGTCCACCCGGTCGACACCTTCGACGCCGTCCGTCGGGTGAATCCGGCTCCGTACTCAGCCCTGCTTGAGTTCCCCGGCGTCGACCTTGTCAGCGCCAGCCCGGAGCTGTTGCTGGACGTCGATGGCGACCAGTTGCTCACAGAGCCGATTGCCGGGACGCGGCCGCGCGGCGCGACGCCGTCCGAAGACGAGGAGCTTGAGGCAGACCTCTGTAGCGACGAGAAGGAGCGGGCTGAACACGCCATGCTGGTCGACCTCGAACGCAACGACCTCGGCAAGGTCAGCGAGTACGGGTCCGTCGATGTCGCCGAGTACCGCCGCGTCGACCGGTATTCCGAGGTGATGCACCTCGTTTCCCTCATCGAAGGGGAGTTGCGCGACGCGGTGAGCATCGCCGACGCGGTCGCAGCCGTGTTCCCCGGTGGGACCATCACCGGCGCGCCGAAGCCGCGGACGATGGAGATTATCGACGAGGTGGAGCGGACCCGACGAGGGCCCTACACCGGCAGTATCGGGATGTTCGGTTTCGACGATCGAGCGACGCTGAACATCACGATCAGGACGCTGGTTCACTACGACGGCGAGTACCGCCTCCGCGTCGGGAGCGGCATCGTACACGACTCCGTTCCAGAGGCGGAGTACAGGGAGACACTGGACAAGGCCCGGGCGCTCGTTACTGCCGTCGACGAGGCGCTCGGCGAACAGGGGTCGTTCGCCGTCGAATCCGAGACCGAACCGATGGAGGGGATGCGATGATACTCATTATCGACAACTACGATTCCTTCGCCTACAATCTGGTCCAGTACGTCGGCGAGTTCGACGATGTCACGGTCCGCCGGAACGACGCTATCGATGTTGAGGGCATCCATGAACTCGACCCGGACGGCATCGTCGTCTCGCCGGGGCCCGGGACGCCCGCAGAGGCCGGCGTGTCCATCGACGTGTTCGCCGAGACAGAGTACCCGGCGCTTGGCGTCTGTCTGGGCCACCAGGCGCTCTGTGCGGCCCACGGGACTCCTGTCGGCCACGCGCCGAGCGTGGTTCACGGGAAGCCCTCGGAGGTCCGCCACGATGGAACGAGGCTATACGACGGCGTCGACGACCCGTTTGAGGTCGGGCGGTATCACTCGTTGGCCGTCAAGGCATCGGAACTCCCAGACACGCTTTCGGAAACGGCCCACACGAACGACGAGCAGGGCATCGTGATGGGCGTCCAGCACGCCGAAAAACCGCACATCGGCGTCCAGTTCCATCCGGAGAGCATCCTCACTGACGCCGGGAAACAGATCGTCGAGAACTTCTGTACCGGAATCGCCAAGGCCTAAAATCACAGCACCCGCGCCGTCTATTTCTTTTCAGGTGGGTCGACGTCGTGGTGTGTCTGAATGTCCGGCAGTTTCCTGACGGCGCGTCGGAAGAGGGAGGTGTGGCCCTGCTCGTCCCGGTACCAAGTCACGGTCAGCCCGCCGACCGCCACAAGTGATATTACGGCGAACGGGCCGCCAGTCAGGACGGCCAGGGCCTGAAGCGTCTCAGCACCACCGAGAAGCAACACCGAAACAGCGACTGAACCCTGAAAAATACCCCAGAAGACGATATGCGTCGCCGACGGTGCCATCCCCCGTCGCGTTGCCAGAACAGAGACGACGAGCGTCGAGGTGTCCGCCGACGTGGCCATGAACACGATGATGAGCGCGAGAAACAGGAACATCAGAAGCTGTCCAAGCGGTAATGACGCGAACAGCGGGAAGCCGGCGACCGCCTCCGAACCGCCACGTTGTGCGATCGCGGCGAGAATATCGGCCTGCCCCGTCTGCTGGATGAACAGCGACGTACCACCGAGCAGTAGGAACCAGACCATCGTCGCCGTCGAGGTCGCGACGACGCTCGTGAACACGACAGTCCTGACCCGGCGACCGCGAGAGAGTGCGGCGATGAACAGCCCTGCGAAGGGTGCCCAGGAAAACCACCACAACCAGTTCCAGACGGTCCACGCCGCGACCCACTGCCCGCCCGTGTGAAGACTCAACGGAACGAACTCCACCACGTAGGTCCCGAGTGCCTGCGTTCCTCGCTGGAGAATGAACAACCGTGGACCGACGGCGGCGATGAGAAGCGCGAACAGGCCAAACAAGACGATATTGAGGCCGGCGATGCGACGGATGCCACGGTGGATCCCAGTCGCGCTGGAGACAACAAATATCAGGGTCAAGCCGCCGACGAACAGGACCGGCCCGACCTCACCGGCTGCCACGTCCCACTGGTAATTGATCCCGGCGAGGAACTGCTCGCTCACGAGTGCGACCGAGGTGGCGATGCCCCCGATAGTGGCAAAAACGGCCAGCGTATCGACCAGTGTGGCCCAGGCCGAATCGAGCTCATCGACACCGAGCAAGGGGGCCAGCACTGTCGAGACCCGGAGCGGAGCGCCCCGCGTGAACGCGAAGTACGCTATCGGGACGCCGATGACAGCGTATGCGCACCAGGCCGAGACGCCCCAGTGAAAGAGGGTGTACACAAGCGCGCCGTTGACGGCGCCCGGCGACCCGGCTGCTGCCCCGATGTACGGCGGTGGCTGGTCGTAGTGAAACAGGGCCTCAGTGGGGCCCCAGAACACCAGTCCGGCCGCGATGCCGGCGGTGAAAACGAGCGTAAAGTATGTCGGATACGTGTAGCTTGGCTCCGTGTCCGGACCGCCGAGTTTGATTTCGCCCCAGGGCCCAAGCAACAGAAACAGACAGTAACAGACCGAAAGGAAGACCGCGGCGAGAAACAGCGGGCCGCCGCCGCGAAGGACTGTGACAGCAGCGGCGTCGACGGCACCCGTCGTCCGTGCAGGGAATGCGATCTGGAGCCCGAAGAACGCGGCGAACACGAGCACCGGGAACGCGAGGATGGCTGGCTCGTGCTGTGTGAGGAACTCTTTGATGGCCCGTCTGACCTTTGTCCGCCGGACGCGGAGCAGGACATCGGCCGCGGCCGGCGCAGTGGCGTCTTCGGAGTAGGGAAGGAGCGCGATGTAACAGAGTCCCGAACTGAAAAACACGAGCGCAATAGTCAGCCACGCCGGACCAGTCACGGCTTCGCCGACAAGCGTCGGAAAGAAGAACCCCGCGAGCACGAGCGCCCCGGATGCGGCACACAGTGGCACCAGTAGCCGGCCGACGATCTCCGAAATGCCACTGGCGTCCGAGGTGGCCATGCGTCAATATTCAGTATCGAATACATATATTACTATCCCACAGCGCGATGCAAGCCGGTCGACACCGTCGCTGGCGAGCGTCGGGACCGTTACTCTGTGGTGGCTCCGCTCTCCCCGTCATCCGCAACGATTCCGTCCAGTAGTGGTTCGCTCGACTCACGGCCCAGCACCGACTTTCCCAGAAGCCGTCCGCCGATAGAACGGGGGTTGATAACTTCGTCCGCCCCGACCGCGCGGAACTTCTCGACGTGTTTTTCGGCAGTCGCCGCTGCGACTGTGCGGATGTCAGGATTGACGTTCTTCGTCGCGATGACTGCAAGCACGTCGCGGGCATCGTCGTTACTCCCCACCACAACACCGCTTGCGGTCCCGACGCGTGCGTCCCTGAGGACATCCTCATCGGTGGGATCACCGGTGAGCAGATTCACGCCCTCGCCCTGCAGCGACGCGACCGTCTCCTCATCGGGGGTAACAACCACAACCTCCGTCTCGTCGCCCAGTTCCTCAAGCAGCGATGCCGTAACGTCTCCGTACCCAAGAACCACGACGTGGTCCTCGAGGAGTGTGAGTTCTGATGCTGTCATGACTCCGAACGCTGTCGCCATTCTGGATTCGATAGCGGGGCCAATGAGCGCGCCTACGGCGACGGTGAACGCGCCGGTTCCGAACAGGATGATAGAGAGCGAGAACCACCGTGCTTCCGCTGTCACAGGTGTGATATCGCCGTAACCAACCGTCGCGATTGTGACGACGACGTAGTACACGGCGTCGCCCCAACTGTCGAGTTCGAGGAACTGGCCTCGCAGTCCGTAGGCACCCACGGTCCCGTAGAGAACGACGCCAAAAATCGCCGACAGCGATGCGATCTGAATCGGCGAGAGGTCAAGAGACTGGTCGAACCGGTGACGGTTGCGGACCAGCAGCGGGTACGTGACCAGCGTTAGCAACAACAACGGGATATCAGTTGGCTGAAACGTGGTAAGCGGCAGTACTACCAGACCGAGAAGCACGACGGCCGCCACGCGCCACGCGAGTTGTTTGCGCCGCTGGAGCCCGACCGTCACGATGCCGAGGACGAACGCGAACAACACCCCACCGAACCTGACGAACGGTAGCGGAAGGTCGACGACGGCGGTCAGCGGGCCATTAAGTGCAAGCGACGCCTGACTCAGATTCGAAAGGCCGGTCACGAACGCCAGCAGCGCGACCGTCCCGGTCAGGACGACCGTCGGTTTTGCGCCGGATAGCTCGTCCCACTCCACGAACGGGACTCTGTCAGCCGGATAGAACACGTCCTCCAGCGTCCGGTCCGACGAGTCTTCTGGGACGTTAGCCATTAGCATACTTTTGTCGGAGTCAATATAAAAAACACGCGGCGAGCGGGCACCGAACTCAAGTCAGCGGGCCACATACGACCAAATCAATGCGTCGATTGCACGAGCATGGGTGTCGCCGTTCGCCAAGGACGCTTAGAGAGAGTTGGAGCCGACTCATCTGGAGAGCGGACAGATGAACGCTGCCGTCCTGTTCGGGCTCGGGACGATGATAGCCTGGGGGTTCTGGATAGCGTTTGGCAACGTCGCGTCAAGTACAATGGACCCGGAGACCGCGGCGTTCGTGTCCTACGCCGCTGCAACGGTCGTCACCGGGATATACGTCGTTGTCTCAGACGCATCGTTCGTCGTCACGAACCGGGGGATGATGTTTGCCGGTGCGGCGGGCGTCGCGGCGGCCGTCGGCGTGGTCTCGACGTTCGTCGGCGTGACTGTGGGGCCCACGTCGATCGTGTCCACCATCGGCGGGATGTACTTCATCACTGCCGCAGTCATCGGCGTTATCGCCTTCGGGGAGTCCATGACGTTGAC
Source organism: Haloarcula sp. JP-Z28 (assembly GCF_011440255.1). Taxonomy (NCBI): domain Archaea; kingdom Methanobacteriati; phylum Methanobacteriota; class Halobacteria; order Halobacteriales; family Haloarculaceae; genus Haloarcula; species Haloarcula sp. JP-Z28. The sequence continues at coordinate 8,560 of NZ_JAAOHT010000060.1, forward strand.
GAAAGCCGCCGGCATCGGTCTGGCGCTGATAGCGATTGTCGTCATCAATCAGTGACTGGACACAACTGGTAAGCGCCTGAGAATGTTGTGCGAGCGTGACTCATCACGGCAGGGGTTTATGAGATGGGGGCAGGTACGGCCGGATATGAAGCGCGTAGTCAGCACCGACGAGGCACCGGCCGCGGTCGGCGCGTACAGTCAGGCAACGTCGAACGGCGACCTCCTCATCACCGCCGGACAGCTCCCGCTAACGACAGACGGCGAACTCCTCGACGGCGAGCCAGTCGCCGACCAGACGCGGCAGTGCCTTCACAATGTCGCGGCGATTCTGGAGTCAGAAGACCTCTCGCTGGACGACGTACTCAAGACAACCGTCTATCTCGACGACATCGACGACTTCGACTCGTTCAACGAGGCCTACAGCGAGTTTTTCGAATCGGAGCCACCGGCGCGGAGCGCCGTCGGCGTTGGTTCGGTCCCGAAAGGTGCAGCGGTCGAAATCGAAGCTATCGCGACCACCGAGTAGCGAGCGCGGCCGTTCCGTATCTTATCGCAACTCCATCTGTTCTGCTCGCTCTGCGGCGAGCGTCGTCAGTTCGTCGACGCTACTGTCCGAGCGGTCCGCGAGGACGCGAAGCACCATTCCGAGCTGTATGGCCGCTGCCTCGCGGAGTTCGGCCGCCTCCTCGGTGTCGTTACCGAAATAGTACTCGTGGCGGCCGTCCTCGTGGATAATGCCGGTGTACACCGAGCGCAGGTCGGCCTCGGTTATCGCGGCTGACGCCTCCGTCTTGACTTCCTCGAACCGTGGGTTCATGATTTCGATTGGGGGTAACGTCCCGCTGCCTCATTGTTTCAGCGGAACGACTCGGCCAGCGCTGTCCCATTATTGTGTAAGCAAGTGATATGTTGTGTGGGTCGATGACGCCACTGCAACCAGTGGTCCCGGGACCGCTCGGCTGGGGTTTTTAATCGTTCAACACGAGGCACAGAGTATGACACGGGAAACCACGGCCCTCGCTCATTCGACCGCCGTCCGGGTGTCGACGGACGGCCGGTCACAGAACGGGGACCGGGTCCTCTCCGCGGCGCGGACGACGGCGGACTCGACACCGGTCGTCAGGACAGGGCCAACGGGCATCACAGCAGCCACACCGCTAGTGATGGTTACACGTAGCGGACGGACAGCCTTCTACAGCGACCCGTCACCGGCGACCGTCCGTGACCTCATCGACGAACTGGAAGCGGGGACAGTACCGACAGCCGATGCGGACGCTGTCGTCGAGCACGACCCCGAAACGGCGTCGCTCCCCGCCCCGGAGCGCGGTCCGCTCTCAGTCGGCCGCCGCAACGTACTGGGCCCCTGTGGCTGGGTCGCCCCGCTTTCGCCGGCCGACTGGTCGTTCGTCTCGACCCAACGGACCGCCGACGTTGCAGCGGGAGCCGGGCTGCTGGGCCGCGGTCGCGGGGACGCCGCCGCTGACGAACCGGTCGCCGATACGTGGGAAACAGCCAGCGAAACCGACGGTGACCCAGTGGTCGTCTGTAACGCCAACGACGCCAGCGACCTCCCGACGGGCGACGACACGCTCCTGTCCGGCGCACCGATGGCAGTCCTCGACGGGATTGCGGCGGTCGCCGAGTACGTGGACGCTGGTGACGCTGTCGTCTATGTAAACGAGTCGCAGACGGACGTGCAAGCAGACCTCCGCGAGGCAATCGACGCAGCCGCCGACACCCTCCCTGTCGTTCCACAGTTGGTAGCCGGCCCGGACGAATTCCGCGCCGGCGAGCCCACGGCGGCGCTCGAAGCACTGGAAGGGGCCGACCGCATCGAGCCGCGGCTCCAGCCGCCATCACCGGCCAAACGGGGCCTGTACGGCCGCCCAACAGTCGTCCACACGCCGCGGACGTTTGCGCAAGTCCAGCAGGCCGTCGCCGACCCCGGTAGCGTCGACGCTGACGCGGCGGACCCCGGGACGCGAATCGTAGCGGTCGCCGGCGACGTTGCGGACTCGGCGACAGTCGAACTCAGGTCGAGCGCAAGCCTCGCAGCGGTTCGCAAGGCGGTCGAGATGGACGGGTCGTTCAAAATGGCCTGTGTTGGCGGCGTCCTCGGCGGTGTCACGCGCAGTCTTGATATGGCACCGACCGCACAGTCGCTCCGGGCTGCCGGGCTCGGAACCAATGGGGTCGTCGAACTGTTCGACACCGGTCGATGTACCGTTGAAACGGTTGGGAAGCGGGCGCGGTTCGCATCGATGGAGAACAGCGGCCGGTGTGTGCCCGGCCGTGAGGGAACGAAGCAGCTCGCTGAACTGCTGCGCGACATATACGACGGCTCGTTCGAGAACGACAAGATACGCGAATTGTCCCGGGTGATGCGCCAGTCGAGTAACTGTCAGACCGGCGCGCACGCGCCGCGGCCAGTGACCACAGCTATCGACGAGTTCGAGCCCGAGTTCCGCGCTCACACTGACGGACACTGTCCCAGCGGCACCTGTACGGAGAAGCTATGAGCACAGACAAATCGATTCCACGAGTTCCGGACCTACACGACCCACAGCCTGAGACGCCAGTCACTCACGAGTTCGAGACCGGCACCGCCAACGACCCCGACGTGGGAACCGACACAGACGACCCGACGACGCTTACCGTCGACGGCGAGCGGGTCACGGTCGCCCCGGGGTCGACCATCATCGACGCTCTGCAGGACCTCGACGACGATATCGTCAGTGTCGACCCCGGTGCGGAGGGCGTCGAAGACGACGCCGATGTTCCGGCCCTGTGTTACTACGACCGCGACGGGGACTGCAGCGACGAGGTCGGCCCGCGCAGCGAGTGTCGCACCTGCATGGTCGAGACCGAGGAACACGGTCTCGTCCCGTCGTGTTCGTTCCCCGCCGAAGACGGGCTGTCTGTGTCAACGGACACGCCCGACGCCGAGGAAGCCCGCAGCGTCAACCTCGACCTCGTCCTCTCAAACCACAACCTCCGGTGTACCACCTGCAACGGCAATGGGCGCTGTGAACTGCAGGACGCCGCCATCAGCGAGGGTGTCGACCACCCCCGCTACGGCGTTTTCGACGAGCGCGACCAGTACGAACCCATCGACGACACCTCCTCGTTCATCCAAATCGACCGGAATAAGTGTATCCTCTGTAACCGGTGTGTCGACGCCTGCAACGACGTGCAGGTCGAAGGCGTCCTCCGTATCGAAGGTCACGGCGAGGACACTCGCATCGGTTTCCAGTCCGACGCCGAGACGATGCACGACTCCGAATGTGTCTCCTGTGGCCACTGCGCTACCGTCTGCCCCACCGGCTCGCTGACCGAGAAGGGTATCGACGGCGCGGCGACGCTCCCGCTGCCGGGCTTTACACAGCGGAACTCGATCGGGAAGGTCATCGAACACGAGGACGCTGAGACCATCGATGATACTACCGCTCCCAACCGCGGGTTCGAGCCCGGCGACCCGAGAGCGGCGAAGAGCAAGCAAGGTCTCGCCAAATTCGCCTCGCAAGCAAAACGCCGGGCCGGCGACATCGCCAAGGACTACGGCAAGAAGGCGTTTCTCGCCGGCGAACACACCGCCGAGAGCATCGCGGCGAACACGATGCCCGAGGGCCGGCTGTTCGACATCGCCGACATAGTCAGCGACTACCGGCTCTCGAAAATCGACAAAGAGGAGACGACCTGCGGGTTCTGTGCCGTCGGCTGCCGGTTCGAGATGTGGGGCAAGGACGGCGACTCGCTCGGCGTCGTTCCGGTCGACGACCCCGACGACGCGCCCGCGAACAACTTTTCGACTTGCGTAAAAGGGAAGTTCGGCCACGAGTTCGCCAACAGCGAGCAACGGGTCACCGAACCGCTCATCCGCAACGAGGACGGCGACCTCGAACCGACGACCTGGGAGGAGGCACTCGACTATGTCGCCAAGCGCTTCACCGAGATTCAGGACGCCCACGGCATCGACTCGCTTGGCTGTCTCGCCTCTTCGAAGGGCAGCAACGAGGAGGCGTACCTCGTCCAGAAGTTCGCCCGGCAGGTCCTTGGCACGAAGAACATCGACAACTGCGCCCGGCTGTGTCACTCCTCGACAGTCGCCGCGCTCCAGCAGACGCTCGGCTACGGCGCGATGACCAACCGCATCAACGAGGATATCGGCGAGGCCGACGCCTACCTCATCAGCGGCTCCAACACCACGGAATCCCATCCGGTGCTCGCCACGCGCATCAAGCAGAACGTCCGGGAGGGGGCCGACCTCGTCGTGTTCGACCCGCGGAAAATCGGCATCGCCGAACACGCCGACCAGTACACCCGGACCAACCCCGGCTACGACGTGGCCTGGCTCAACGGCCTGATTCGGTACATCATCGAACACGACCTCCACGACGCGGACTTCATCGAACGCAACACGAGGAACTTCGAGGAAGTCAGGGAGAAAGTCCAGGCGTTCACGCCCGAGAAAGTCGAAGACCTGGCGGGCGTGTCGCCGGAAGAACTCGCCTCGGCGGCCGAGACACTCGCCGAGGCCGATAGCGTCGTCTTTGGCTGGGCGATGGGGATGACCCAGCAGAGCCACGGCACGGAGAACCTCATCGCGATGGCCGACCTCGCGCTCGTCCTCGGGCAGGTCGGCAAGCCGGGAGCCGGCCTCTCGCCGTTCCGCGGCCAGAACAACGTGCAGGGCGGCGGTGGCGACATGGGGACGCTTCCGGGGAGCTTGCCGGGCTATCAGAACCCAGCCGACGACGAGGTCGGCGAGAAGTTCGCCGACGCGTGGGGCGAGCGCCCGCCCAAGGAGCCCGGACTCAAAGTACCAGAGATGCTCGCCGAGGCTCACGCGGGGAACCTCCGCGGGATGTACGTCGTCGGCGAGAACCCGGCGCTCTCGGAACCCGATATCCAGCACGCCGCCGAGGCCCTAGAAGACCTAGAGTTCCTCGTCGTGCAGGACATCTTCATGACCGAAACGGCAGACTACGCCGACGTGGTGCTGCCGGCGGCCACCTCGCCGGAGAAACACGGTACGTTCACCAACACGGAGCGACGCATCCAGCGGGTTCGGCCCACGTCTGAGCCGCCGGGCAAGGCCCGCCAGGACTGGGAAATCACGCAAGCGCTGGCCCGTCGGCTGGGCTACGACTGGGACTACGACCACCCGCGGGAGGTCATGGACGAAATCAACTCGCTCGCGCCCATCTACGGCGGCGTCACGTACGACCGGCTCGAATCCGGCGAAGAACATGGCCTGCAGTGGCCTTGCTGGGACGAGGACCACGATGGCACGCCGTACCTCTATGACTACGACGAGGGGAACTTCAACTTCGAGGACGGGAAGGCCCGCTTCGTTCCTGCCGACGGCGGACACCCCGGCGAGATTCCCGACGAGGAGTTCCCGCTGACGCTTACCTCCGGGCGCGTGCTGTATCACTGGCACACAGGACAGATTACCCGCCGTGTCGAGGGGCTGATGAGCCACGTCGGCGAGAGCTTCGTCGAAGTACATCCCGAGACGGCCGAGAAGCTCGGCATCGCCGACGGCGAGTACGTCCGCGTCGAGTCCCGGCGGGGCGATATCGTCGTCAAGGCACGGGTCACCGACCGCGTCGGCCCGGGGACGCTGTTCATCCCGATGCACTTCGCGGCTGGTGCGGTCAACAAACTCACCGGCGAGACGTTCGACCCGACCGCCGGCATTCCTGAGTACAAAGTGTCGAGTGTTCGCGTGGAAGTGCTGGGCCCGGAGACGGACGAGACGGTGCTCCGGACGCCGGACGCCGGCGGAAAACAGATCCGGAAGCGAGGGACAGGCGACGACTGAGTCGGCACATCCGCTTTTGATCAGTATGCGGGATCGTGAATGGTATCGTGACCGCTTCAGACAATCACCGAATATACAGACATATTTGCGGACTATTTACCACTGCTCGTTAGCGTTGATAATTATTTAGCCCGCATTTACACAAGCGAGTTTTTCTTACTAAGAGAGTAGGTGTGAACTATGTTGAGAAGGAACCAGCTAGCGTGGTTTCAATAGCAGCTATCTGTGTTTTTCTTCACCGCTTACTCACGCGGTCCGACCGGCCGATCCGCGATTTCATCAAGGAGTTCGACGAGCGACTCCGTCGCCAGCTCCAGCAGCGTCTCCCCGCGTTCGGCGCTGCCCTCTCGCGGGTCGCCGACGACGCCGTTCTCGGTGAACTCGTCGGAATCGAACGCGAGGTTGACGCCGCTTTGCCACTCCCCCCAGCCGTCGCTGCCACCGTCCGCGGCCTCATCCAGCCGGTCTTCGTGGACAGCCTCCGGGTTCGTATGCTGGAGTAGCGAGGTTTCCAGCGGCCCACCATGGCCCATGTCGGCGCTGTGGTCGCCGACCGCGTTGAACCACGTGAACGGGACGGCAAAGGCCTCGTCGTGGCGGGCTATCGTACCCGACACTTCACGCAACGCGCCGATGTTGCCGCCGTGGCCGTTGACCAGCACCACGTGGTCCCAGCCGTGGCTGGCGAGGCTCCGGACGATGTCACGGACGTAGGACCGAAACGTCGACTCGGAGGTCCACAGCGTCCCTGAAAAGGCCCGATGCTCCTCGGCGACGCCGACGGGGACTGCCGGTGCGACGACGACGGGGTCGTCGTGGCGCTCAGCACCGTGTTCGGCGACCACTTCGGCGTCAAGTGTATCCGTTCCGAGCGGCGCGTGTGGCCCGTGTTGTTCCGTACTTCCGACGGGGAGCAGCGCAAGGTCCGTCTCGACCTCGGTCATATCAGTCCACGCCTCCGTCTCCAGTTCCATGGTCGCATCTCTGGTCGGGGCGAAATAAAGCCATTCGCTCAGCGGGTGTGACAGTCAAAGTGCTGGCTTGCGTTTCCAGTTGGCACCCGGACACGGCTTTAATACGTGTTGACACGTGTGTTGTGATAGCATGGCTACAGATAGCTCGGACTCGGTTCCAATGACGGTCATCAGCGGGCCACTCGGCGCGGGGAAGACAACACTGGTAAACAGGTTGTTAAGCGAGCCCGGAGGCAGGCGAATCGCCGTCGTCGTCAACGATATGGGGGAAATAAATGTTGACGCCGAGCTTCTCGCGGACGAGGCAGAGTCGGGAGAAGAGGGCGTCGTGGACCTCTCGAACGGGTGTATCTGTTGCCGACTGCAGGACGACCTCGTCACCGAGGTGACGCGACTTGCCGAGGAGCGGACGTTTGACTATCTCATCGTCGAAGCCTCCGGTATCAGCGAACCGATTCCCATCGCCAGAACGCTGACAGTCGGCCCAGACGGGGGCGACCCGCCCGACGGACTGCATCTAGATACAACGGTTTCAGTTGTCGACGCCTACGGATTCTGGAAGGCGTTCGACCCCGAGGAACCCCTTCCGGAGGCCGCCCCCGACCCCGAACGCCCGCTCACCGAGGTCCTGGTCGACCAGATAGAGTTCTGCGACGTACTCCTCCTGAACAAATGTGATATGGTCCCCGCGGACGCGCTGGACGCCGTAGAAGCCGCGGTTAAGGCGCTCCAACCTCGAGCAGCCATCCATCGAACCACGTACAGCGAAGTCGACCCTAGCGACGTACTCGGGACTGGACGCTTTAATTTTGAGGACGCCAAGCGACGACAGGGCTGGAAACAGGCGTTAGCCGGGGCAGAAGACCATGCCGACCACGAACACGACGACGAGATGTCGGCTGCAGCGGCACACGGCGTCGAGTCGCTCATCTATCGGCGAGACACGCCGTTTCACCCTGTTCGGTTCAATGACTGGCTCGACGACTGGGACGGTGCTATCGTCCGCGCGAAGGGATTTGCGTGGGTCGCCAGCAGGCCCGAGACGGTGCTGGGCGTGAGTCAGGCCGGCCCATCTGTTCAGGCGGGACCCATCGGGGAGTGGGGCAACGACGACCCGTCCACGCGGCTCGTCTTTATTGGACAGAAAATGGACGGAGATACACTCATCGCTGAACTTGACGGCTGTCTGGCTACGGACAAAGAGCGAACGGAGACGTTTGCCAGTGACCCGTTCCCGCGGGAAGGGTGAGTCAGGTTGCGCCGTAGCCCACTTCCTCGCGGAGTTCGTCCCACGACTCGTGGAACCCGTAGGTGGACTCGGAGTCGCCGTCCATCGCGGCCTGATAGACATCATCATAGGACAGTAGCTGCGTCCAGCCGTCGTGGAACCGGTAGCTACAGTACTGACACATAGCTGTCCATACCGGGTAGCAGGATGTATAGCTATCGCCGAAAAATGGGCTGGTGTTCTGGTGTCAGGGCTCCAGCAGGACCTTGGTGACACCTTCTTCTCTGTTGTCGAAGGCCTCGTACATCTCGGGAGCCTCTTCAAGCCCGACCCGGTGAGAGACGACCCAGCTAGGGTCGGCGCGACCCTCGACAATCAGGTCACGTAGTTCCCGGTTGTAGGACTTGACGTTACACTGGCCAGTCCCGAGCGCCTGCCCCTTCTCGAAGAGCAGTCCGAAGTCGATACCGAGGCGGCCCTGCGCGGCCATGTCGTCCGGCGCACCCGGGTCCTCTGGAACGTAAAGCCCTGGAATCCCCAGTTCGCCGGTCGGTTTCACCGTTCGGATGAGGTTGTTGATGACGACGGCCGGGTTCTCTCGCGCCGGGTCGTACGCGTCGTCAGCTTCCTTATCCGGGTCGATGGCCTGATAGCCGACAGCGTCTACGCCCTTGTCGACGCCACCGCCGTGTTGCGCTTTGATCTGCTCGACCGGATTGCCGTCCTCGAAGTTGATTGGCGTCGCGTCGCAGTGTTCTTCCGCGAGTTCGAGCCGGCTCGGAACGCGGTCTACGGAGTAAATCTCCGCTGCGCCCTTGATTTTCGCGCTGTAAGCGGCCATCAGCCCGACCGGACCGGCCCCGTAGATGGCGACGGAGTCGCCCGGTTCGAGGTTTGCGAGTTCTGTCCCGTGCCAGCCTGTCGGGAAGATGTCCGCCAGCAGCGAAAAGGCGTCCTCGTGCTCATCCCCATCCGGGAGTTTGAGCGCGTTGAAGTCTGCGTAGGGAATACGGAGCTTCTCGGCCTGCCCGCCCTTGTATGGCCCCATGGCGACGTACCCGTAGGCTCCGCCGGCGAAGCCAGGATTGACGTTCGTACAGAAGCCGGTGTATCCAGCCTCGCAGTTCTCACAGAAGCCACAGGCAACGTTGAACGGCGCAACGACGCGGTCGCCTTCCTCCAACGAGGAGACGGCTTCCCCGACTTCGGTGACGATGCCCATGTTCTCGTGTCCAAACACGATACCGGGTTCCGCTGCCGTCCGCCCCTCGTACATATGGAGGTCGGACCCACAGATGCACGACGTCGTGATGTCGATAAGTACGTCGTTCGGGTGCTCTATTTCTGGTTCATCGACTTCTTCGACAGCCACTTCTTTCGGTCCCTTATACACAACAGCGTTCATTGACATTGTCTAACACAACCATATACCACATAGAATAGCTGTCACTTATAACTAATTAACTATAATGAACAACCTAGAGACAGCTACTGGCAGAGCAGTCTGGGGCTGCTCCGCACCTGCAGACGGGAAGAACGTACGCAGCAAGTCCGGAACTCCCGACACATCCTACTTCTCGGTCGAGGCAGATATCTCCCGCCGTGACCCGGTAAGGGGTGAGCCGTCGTGCCCTGACAGACGGACAGTCAGGTAGACCAGCGAAACCATGACAGTGTATTCGAGCACACTGACCACCAGATGTAGCTCGGACGGGATGCTCACCGATACGATGACCGGCGGATGATTCATTGATGCATGGAACAGGGCGACGAGCCAGAGGTTGCCAGTCAGCGCATAGACACTCCCGTAAGCGAACCCCATAAGCGTCAATCCGAAGAGTCTGGCCACAAGTGCGGAGCTAACGCCGTGCCCTGAAGCGAGAAACCACCGCGGCAGGTGAAAGAGGGCGAACAGGACCGCAACGAGAGCGATGCCAGACAGCACCGCCCGCCGAGTTGTCCCACCGGCCAGCCTCGTGACTTTCTGTTGCAGGTACGTACGGAAGAGAAGTTCTTCCGGGATTGCAGTGAATAGCAGCGAACTGAAAAGTGCCGCGAGATACAACAGCGGGTTGGCAGCGGTTCTCGACAGCGAGACTTCGAACCCAGAGATGCCACCCATAGCGAGGGCGACCGCAACAAGGTTGTACAGTCCCCAGAACGCGGTGACCACCTCAATCACGGGAACCAGTGTGCGAACAGGCGGGAGTAGCGAGCGCAGTGAGACGGTCTCGATTCTGAGCGCACCAGCCGTGAGTGCAACGAGGAAGACACCCCAGATCATTCCCAGGACGGGTGGCGGGGATGCGCCGGGGGAGATGGTCATCAGTCCGGAGAGGACCACAATCACCAGGAGGTACGTTGCAACGGGAACCAGCGGCCCGCCGCTGAATCTCGGCAGGCCAATGTCAGGGCGCAACATCCAGTCGGAATCCGATGGCCGACCCAAAATTATCTTCCATCTCACATTCCGGTGTAACTCTGTTGACGACGAGTGCCCAATATGTGGGTTGTGGCCAACCACGCGACCTGACGTTTAAAACTAGTTTTTAGTCTCTGGTAGCTTTACTATGCTCCCGTCCAACGAGTCAAATGCCGGTGACCGCCTGTAACAGGTCCCGGCTGCCAGCGCCCTCCCCGTGTGCCGCCGGTTTCCACGAACCGGACTCCATCCCAGCCCGGATGTCCACACGACAACGGGTACAGCCCGCTTTCCCCGTTGTCGACCGCTCAATTCACAGTGCGTTGGCACTACAGTTGGGTCCCACACTACACAGACCGAAAGTAACGATGAAACGACGTGTCCGCCGGCTATACTGTTGTTATGTCGATGTGCGTGTATCGGTTTTCACAGCCGACGTGCTCTGCAATGTGTCTCACCGACTAGCCAAGCATCTCGGTACCCAACCAGTGTTCACTGCAAGACCCGCGCCCCCCGGACCGGCGGTATTATCGCGGCAGGTGGTCAGGGGTGCGTGATCGGACTGTATTGCTGCTAGCCGTCATCGCGATCGCGTCACTCACTGGAAGCATCGCGATGCTCGCGGTGGCAGGTCCGACAGATTCCCGCCCGGACAGGGCCGATGACGCGTCAGTATCGGTGTCAGACGGAGCAGCTGGCCGATTCGCACGGCTCCACGCGGCCGGAGTCACAGGTTCGAACGTCACGGTCGGCATTGTCGATCCGACCGGATTCGACACGGAATCGAAAACGATTGCCGGCCAAGTCGTCAAAACACGGAGCTTCGGGGTTGGTTCCGTGCACAATACCCACGAGGCTCACGGGACTGCAACGGCCGCCGTCGTGTCACGGACCGCACCGGATGCTGACCTGTATCTCGCCCGGGTTGACAGCATCGACAGTTATCAACAGGCAGTCGACTGGCTGGTCCGAGAGGATATCGACGTGATCGTCGCACCCGTTTCCTTCTACGGGCAGCCAGGCGATGGAACCGGGCCAGTCGCCCGCAGCGCAACACAGGCGACAGAGCGTGGGTCAGTGTTCATCGCCCCAGCTGGTAATCTCGCACAATCCCACTGGTCAGGGCAGTACACCACTGATACCGTCCAGAATCGGACAGTCGCGTTTACCAACGGGAGCAGGCAGAATTACATCAGAGGTGGGACCGAAATCACGGTCTGGCTCTCATGGGAACGAGCATACGCAGACGAGCAGTACACAGTCGAACTGCACTGGACAAATGGAACCGACTCCCGCCTCGTCGCTCGCTCACAGCCCTACCGCGGCGACGACGTGCCAAACGAGCGTATCGTTGCCGACGTCAAACCAGGCGACTACTATCTCGTGATTCGCGGGCCAGCGTCGCCGACTGGCGCACGGTTACGGCTCGTGTCTCCGACGCACGACCTCCAGCACACGGCGGCTCGAAACAGCATCGTCGCTCCGGGGACGGCCCGTAAAGTGATTACTGTCGGGGCGTATAACAGCCGTGTCGACCAGCTCGAACCGTTCAGTTCGCGTGGGCCGACAGCCGATAACCGGGTCGGCGTCGACATCGTGGCTCCGGACAGGCAGTTCGCCGCCGCCGCACCTGACGGCTTTGTCGGGTCTTCGGCCGCAGTCCCCTACGTCGGTGGCACCGCGGCCCTGCTGCTGGACGCAAACGAGTCGCTGTCCCCCCACGAAACCGAGCACCTGCTGGAACAGACTGCGAGGGACGTGGGACGGCCGGGACTCGACAACGCGACCGGTCACGGGGCGGTCGAACCGGTCCGCGCGGCCCGGGCAGCACAGAACCGTACTGATGGTTAAAACTCGTTTTAAGCCAGCCACAGACCTTTGAGGAGCCCGTATCATATATCCGACAGTGACGCCATGTCGAGCCCGATCGAAACGATACAGGAGCGGACCGGGACAGCAGACGAATCACCGCGAGTACTCGGTGTTGCGGAGAACGAAACCGACGACGTGCTCGATGCGCTCGCATCGGACACCAGCCGGTCGCTGTTCCGCACGCTGTACGACGAACCCGGAACGCCGTCCGAGATAGCGGACCGGTGTGACACGTCGGTCCAGAACGTCCACTACCACGTTTCGAATCTCAAGGATGCGGACCTCATCGAACCAGTCGAAACGGTGTACTCCTCGAAAGGTAACGAGATGACCGTGTACGGTCCCGCCAGCGACCCGATTGTGCTAGTCGGCGACCGCGACCTGGCACCGCGTATCCAGCAGTCGATGGCGAATGTTGTCACGGGCGTGGGGCTGATCGGCTTTGCGAGCCTCTTCGTCCAGTGGGGCGCGGAGAAACTGGCGGACACAGCCGGGAGTGGTGGCGTTCTCGCTCCAGCGAGTCCACAAGCAGGGCCAGTCAGTGGCACCAGCACACTCGCGTGGTTCGTTTTCGAAGTCGTCGAGCCGGGCGTGCTGTTTTTTTGTCTCTGCCTCACCGTTCTCGGTCTCGCTGCGCTACTGACTGGCGAGTGACTGTCCGCGAGACAGTACAAAAAACGACAGTTCAACCGTGACCGGTTTCCGGGCAAAAACGCACGGCTCACCGATCTAGCCCCGAGGCCGCGGTCGTGGGTACACCAGTGAGAGCAGGCCTCTGACAGTGGATGCCACTTTAGAAACTTTCGAGATGGGTTCAAAAACCGTGTTTCGAGACGACTGTCTTGGGATCAGTTCATGACGGACCGAAGGCAGATCCCCACGCCAACGATAGCGAGGATGCCGCCGACAGCGAGAGCACCAGCACTGATCCCCAAGTCACCAGCCTGTGACTGCTGTGGAGCCGATGTTTCGCCGGTAACTGAATCGACGCCGTCGGAAGACGCGTCTGTAGATGTGGTGTTCCCATCTGTGATGAGCAACGTGCCGACCGTGTCGGGCCGGCCATCCATCTCAGTCCCACGGTACAGCGACAAGTCGTAGGTGCCCGCGTCAAGTTGCGAATCGAGGGCGACCTCCGAGCCGGATTCAACCGCCACGGCATCGGCATCCGCAGCGGTTTCGAGGGTCGGTTCGTCGTGGCCGGCCGCCGTGGTGTCAAACAGGAGAGCGACACGGGCATCGCCGTTCCCGTCACGGACGGTCGCATTGATCTCGTAGTTGATTTCCGGGCTCCCGATAGAGATGGTGGCCGCGTCAGCGGTCGCAAGGACGACATGGATTCGAGCAGTCTCTCCTTGCCGCCCTTTGACGACTGGTTCTTCCAGCCCGAAGTCGGCCGATTCTTCGACCTCGAACTGCTCGTTTGCTGTCCCATTAGCTTCGATGATAAGCCGGCCGACAGTCGGTGTCCCGTCAGTCGACTGCCCATCGAACACGCGGTACGGGTACGCGGCGGGGTCAAGGGTCGACGGGAGGTCCGGCTCCGACTCGGTCACGGTCAGCGAGTCACCATCGTCTGCCACGCGAAGCGTCGCCCCCTCAGTGCCGGCGACCGCAGTGTCAAAGAGGACCAGCACCTCGCCGTCGCTGTCGTCGTCACTGACGGTCGCGTTGATCCGGTAGTTGGTCGCCTCGCTTCCAACAGAGAGCGTTTTGGTCCCTCCGTCAGTCATAGAGACCGGTATTTCGGCGGTGTCGCCCTGGGAGACCGTGACAGTGTTTTCGCCGTCGTCAGTCTGCTTCGGGGTCGCTGTCTCCGGTACCGTATCAGTACAGTCGCCGTCACACGGGGCGATGGTCTCAGTACGTTCAAACAGCGTGTCGCCGTCGACATGAGCGGACAGTTCGTAGGATATGTTCGCTGGCATGTGCGACATATCGAACTGGGCGACGAACGTCCCATTGGGTTGCACTCTGACCTGCCTTTGAGAAAGGAACGGGTTCGACGCGTTGGCTGACTTGATTCTGACCGTCATCTCTGTCCCGGGTTCCAGTGTGGTCTCCCCAGTGACCACCTGTTGTTCGTCAGCGTGCAGCGGGAAGCTATCCTCTGAGACCGTGGCCTGCTGCTCCGCGGCAGCAAGCCCCGGACCCGTCGCTGCCGCGGCGATAAGCACCGCGGCTAGCGCCACCGACCGGACGCTCACAGAACCACCTCCCGTGGTGCGGGCGACTGTGCGTGCGTTTGAGAGCGATGCTGCCAACAGTACCGCATCGCAAGTGGAGGGCCATTCGCTGGCATACGGGTAGCGGTTACACCGGGACTGAAAAAGCACCAGCGATAGGTTAAAACCGCGTTGAACTCGGTAATGCTGATCTGATCGGTGAGGCGGCGAATTCGCTGCGATATAAACGGTAATATCTGTGACGATGGTTCAGTGGCGACAGTATTCGTGGCATCCACGTAGGCAATGATCTTGCAGTAAGAGGGGAGAGGGCGCAGAGAGTTGTGAGAAATGCAGTAATTTTATGATAATTTCGGTATGATTGACTAGTATGCGAACGGTCCTCGCAAACCAGCTCTCCAACGTCCGGGTCGTGAGTACCGATGGCCGCGAAGTCGGCACACTACAAAACATTACGATCAATACAACTACGGGAGAACTCCAGACGATTGTCATCAACAGCGACATTCAAGAGATATTTGGCGTTGAACGGGATTCCGACGGCGATATTCGATTGCCGGCGTCCCTCATCGAATCGATGCGGGACCACCTGACCATTCAGCCGCCTGCAGAACAGAGTGTTGCAGGCGGCGATGCTGTGGACTCGTAGGCAACCCGTCGGCTGTTCAAACGGGCCGAAACGGGTAGCTGTGCGTTTACAGCAGCAGAGTTCGGTACCGTCGTGACGATACGTCGTCGTTTTTTGAGAGTATGCAGCTAGACACTGAGATAGTCTCGCTCGCAGTGCTAGCTGCTCCCCTCCAGAACAGCGGCGCAGGTGATATGGTACTGTTCCTGTTCAACCTCTTAATTGCCGGTATCCATATTGCCGGGATGTGGATGGTATTCGGGAAGTTCGTTATTGTTGTACTCACAGGTGTTCCAGTCGTTATCACGCTGATTGCCCTCTGGTCGTGAGATTATTCGCGGTGTGACCGAGGGTTCCAGCTAACAACAGTCGGGACGCTGTGGGACAGCTACAGGGCGGCTGGCCGGTGGGCTACTACTGTAACATCGCGTCGGCGTACTCACTTGCCGTCTGTCGGGCCGTTTCGAGTTCCTCAGTGTCGTCTAGCATCACGGCTCGAGTCCGGGCACCGTCGATGATCGTTAGCAGCGAACGGGTAACGTGCTCCGCGTCGACGTCAGTAAATACGCCCTCGTCGATCCCGTGGTTGATGACCGCCTTGAGCATATACCGAACGTACTCGTCGTTCTGTCGGAACCGGTCGCTGAACGCCTTCTTGTACGGGGCTTGACTCCGCATCTCTAGCAGAGCGACCGAGAGGTCGGGGTTTTCCTGCGGTTTGACAAGCAGTTCGTCAAGCAGGAGGTTCAGCCGTGCTTCAGGGTCCGTTGTCTCGACATCGTGAATCGAATCGACGAACCGCTCCAACAAATAATCGAGAAAGGCCGCAAGAAGGTCGTCTTTCGTGTCGTAGTAGTAGTGCACTGCAGCCGTCGATTTGCCGTACTCGTCCGCGATCCGTTGTATCGTGAGGTCAGCGTACCCATGCTCGCGCAACGCCCGGTAGGTCGCCTGCATTATCTCCTCGGTCTGGTCCGAGAAGGTGCGGTCCGATGGTCCAGCCATTGCGTAACGGTTTCAACCATGGTTGGATAACGGTTGTGACCCAGATACTATTGCTCAGTCAGATTATTGGTTAGTTAGTCTTTCGGTGCTTGATTCGGCCTATGTATCGTTTATAATTAACTTTGTGGGGTTCAAAGCGTTTTTGACTAACCAGTTAGTAAGTTTTGTCACAGCCGTTATGGATGACGATACAGCTACCGAAATTCTTGCGGCGACGTACCGCGCCCTCTGCCAGCACGGGTACGCCGCACTCACGGTCAAAGACATCGCTGCCGAGGCGGACCGGAGCAAAGCGTCGATTCACTACTATTACGACAGCAAAGAGAACCTCTTTACGCAGTTTCTGGACTTCTTGTACGAACGATACACTGCAAAGATATCGGCGGTCGACGGGAATACGCCGCGAGAAGAACTCACTTCGCTGTTAGACACGGTTCTCACTGACGGGCGAACGATACCCGGTCAAGAGTTCAGAACAGCACTACTCGAAATAAAGGCACAGGCCCCGTACAACGACGCCTTCCGGACACAACTGGCCAAGTTCGATGCCGTGCTCTTTGACCAGTTGCGGGAAATCATCGTAGCCGGCGTCGAAACCGGTGAATTCGATGACACAGTCGAGCCGAGTGTTGCAGCGGAGTTCCTCGTGACGACGATTACAGGTGCTCATACCCGGCACGTCGCCACAGACCGTTCGATAGACCGATTCAACGAGACGATTACGCGATACGCTGAGACACACCTCTTTGCGGACGCACCAGCGGAGGCGACCCGCTGATGGGGATTGGGAGTCGCGTTCGTTCGCTGTTCAAAGGCCCCGAGGAATTCGACCTCACGTCGGGTGGCATCGGGAAGCCGCTGTTTTTCCTCTCGATGCCGATTGTCATCACGAATCTCTTCCAGACCGCGTACAACCTCGCGGACACGTTCTGGCTCGGCCAGTACAGCACGGACGCGCTGGCTGCAATCAGCTTCGCGTTCCCGATGGTGTTCCTCCTCATCTCGCTCGGGATGGGGATATCCGTCGCCGGCAGCGTCCTCGTCGCGCAGTTTACCGGCGCAGGCGAGGAGCGCGAAGCCGAGTACGCTGCGTCCCAGACGGTAACGTTCGCCGTCATCGTCTCGTTTGGTCTCGGCATCGTGGGCTATCTCGGCGTCGATACGTTCCTCAGCCTGATGGGCGCGTCCGAAGACGTCCTTCCCATGGCGACCAGCTACATGGAAGTCATTTCGCTGGGTCTGTTGTTCATGTTCGGCTTCTTCGTCTTCGTCGCGCTGATGCGGGGCTACGGTGACACGATAACGCCGATGCTCGTCATGTTCGGCTCGGTCGTCCTCAACATCATCATCGACCCGTTCCTGATCTTCGGCTGGACGGTCGTCGAGAACGCACCGCTCGTCGGGACCATCTCGTTCCCCGAACTCGGCATCGAAGGGGCTGCCATCGCGACCGTCTTTTCGCGGGCGCTGGCGCTGGTCGTCGGGCTGGCAATTATGTTCCGAGGGAACCGCGGCGTCCAGATTCACCTCCGCGATATGGCCCCAGACCTGTCGTATCTCCGCCGTCTCGTTCGCATCGGCCTGCCTGCCTCCATCGAAGGGACGGGCCGTGCGCTGTCGATGAACCTGCTACTGGTCATCGTTGCAATGTTCCCAGATACGGTCGTCGCCGCCTACGGCATCGGAACGCGCGTGTTCTCGGTCGTCTTCCTGCCGGCCATCGCAGTTGCGCGTGGCGTTGAGACGATGACTGGCCAGAACATGGGGGCCGACAGGCCGGACCGGGCAGCGAAGGCAGCTGGCCTTGCAGCGACGGTCCTGTTCGGCGTGCTCTCCCTGGCTGGCGTGCTCGTCTGGTTCACCGCCGCACCGATAGCCGACCTGTTCACGACGGACCCCGAAGTCGTCGAAATCACGACGCAGTTCCTCCGCTACGTCGCGCTTTCCTTCGGATTCATCGGCATCATGCGGGCCTACACCGGGAGCTTCCGTGGTGCCGGAAAGACGCTCACCGCCGCAGCGATATCGGTGTTGATGCTCGGCGTTATCCGCTTCCCGATTGCGTGGTTCGCCGCTGTGCCGTTCGGCGAAACCGGAATCTGGATATCGTTCGCCGTCTCAAATGTCGCGGGAGCGATTATCGCGTACGGCTGGTATCGACGCGGGACGTGGCGAGACAGCGACCTCACCGAAACCAAAGTCGACATTGACGAGGCAGGCATCGAGATGTCGGCAGACGGGGACTGACAGCAATGAGTGACGAGCGCGTGTGACACCCTTCAGGTGACCCAATGCTTTCAGGGGAGCCATCGGTACTACTGGCGTGTCCCCTGAACCGAACCCCAGTCAGGAACCTTCAGCACCGTTATTTGCGGCGATATATGACCCGGCGACGGCGCTCATCGAGCGGACGCTCTTGCGACCACATCGTGAGTATCTGGTAGCGAATCTGGATGGAACGGTGCTGGATCTCGGCGCTGGAACCGGCGCGATGTTTCCGTATTTCGAGAGCGTTGCGACCGCCTCGACGGAGTTTCACGCTATCGAGCCGGACCCACATATGCGGCGGCAGGCAGCGGAGCAGGCGAACACGCAGGCCACGCCGATTCATATCGAGTCGTCACCGGCCGAAGCCCTCCCGTACGACGAGGACACTTTCGATGTCGTTATTGCATCGATGGTGTTCTGTACGATTCCGGACATTGAATCCGCGATGAGTGAAATCACCCGCGTCCTCAAACCCGGCGGCGAACTGCGTTTCTTCGAGCACGTCATCGACGACGGCTGGCGCGCCCGGCTACAGTCGGCGCTCGCACCGCTCTGGAAACGACTCGCCGGCGGGTGCCATCTGACCCGACAGACGGGGACACGGCTCGTCGCTGACCAGTCATTCGATGTCGTCGAAATCGAGCGACTCAATCTGGGCATAACGCCAATCCGTCCGTTCGTTCGGGGACGGCTCCGCAGGCGCTCGGTGTCTTCGACGCGGTAACTCGGCGGCGATTAGCTCTGGCTCTGCGTGACAGACCCTTCCTCGTTTGGCTGGATGACGACAAAGCCGTCGTCACCGGTAAACTCCATCTGGATCGATTCCCCAGAGGTCTGGCCGATTTCGAAGGTCTTGTTCATCTCGATAGACGGCGAGAGGTTCGAACTCCACGCAACGGTCGCGTCCGGGTCGGTGAACACCGGCGGCGTCATCACCAGCGGGTCGCCGTGTGTCGTCAGCGCGACTTCGCCGGGGCCGGTGAGGTAGACGTTCGTCAGGCCGCCGGCAGCCATGCCAGAGAGACTGCCGACAGTGTTGATTTCGTAGTCGATAGTTGATTCGAACGCGAGCACGTCAGTGCCGTTGACCGATATCGATTCTCCGTCATCAAGGGCCAGCACCTGTACCTTCTTGCCGTTCTCGGCCACGTAGAGGTGGCCACTCCCTTCGGCCTCCATGACTGGCGTCCCTTCGCCGCTCACGGCCTCCTTGACGAAGCCCGTGATACCGCCTTCCGCCGAGGATTTGCCAGTGAACGTGACCTCGCCGGTGTACGCGACCATCGACCCGGCTTTGACCATCACAGTCCCATCGAGTGGGATGTCAAGTAGCCTGTTGTTCTCTTTCTGGAACCCATCGCCACCGTCTGCGGGGGCGTTGGAGCGGACGAATTCCTGTAAGTCCATAGTTACATCGGGACACTCGATAGGCCATGCTCATAGGCCTCGTGAAGGATTAAAACACATTCGCTCTTGTGAAGCACGTTGTTGATTTTCAGAGAGCAGCATCAAGAGCATGTTTGAGCGCTTCGTCACCTGGTTTTCTGTAGAGTTCGCAGCGGAGCTGAAAGGCTCTGAGATACGGTGTTAGCTTG
>NZ_JAAOHT010000061.1:0-26363 GCF_011440255.1 Haloarcula sp. JP-Z28
CGTCGGTGTAGGTCGGTGTGTTGCAGTCCCTGACGACGAGGTTGCGCCAGCGGCAGATCAGTCGTCGGCTGGTTCCACGACGCCGTCGAACCCGGTCATCTCCAGCCCGCCGCCGATGGTCCGGTTCGGGTACGGCATGTTGATGTCCTCGGCGTCGAAGCGTTGCTTGACCGACTTGACGTATTCGGCGCGCGTCTTGACGAAGTCGGACCGACTCGGGTTCTTGATCCAGATACGGGACTGCAGTCCGACAGAGGAATCACCGAGTTCAACGAGGCGAACGGATGGCTCAGGGTCGTCCATTATTTCTGGGTGTTCCCTGGCCTCGTCGAGAATGATTTCAGTCGCTTCGTCGATGTCGTCGTCGTAGTCGATGCCGAACACGAACTTCAAGCGGAGCTGGTCCTTGGCGACAGGGTTCTTAATAACGCCATCGGTTAGATTCGAGTTCGGCACGGTCAGCAGTTCGTTGTCGAAGGTCCGGACGCGGGTGACTCGAAGGCTAATGTCCTCGACGACGCCGGAGTTGCCGTCCCACTCTATCCAGTCGCCGATCCGGAACGGCTTGTCAGTGTAGATGAACACGCCGGCGACAAAGTTCGAAATAACGTCCTGCATCGCGAAGCCGATGGCCAGCGTCGCCGCCGCGGCGATGGTCGCCAGCGACTGCAGGAAGTTCCCGTATTCGGCCATCCCGAAGGCGACGGAGATGGCGACGAACACGATACCGATGCTGACGACCTTCTTCAGCGGTTGCCGAGCGTGGGTATCGAGGTCGCGCGACTTGAGCGAGCGGTCGACGATGGGCAGGACAATCGCCTTCCCAAGGATGTAGACGAGGACGAAGACGACGACGAAAACCACCGCCGAGGCGATAGAGCCGGCGGCTGGCACGCCAAAGCCTTCGAGCAGGTCGGCGAGTGGCTGGACCTGCATCATTTCTCGAACACCGCGGTGTGGCCCCGCACCTGAATCACACTGGCGTTGACCATCTTAGCAAGGTCGTCGGCGAGTTCCTCGGCTGTTGTGCCGCCCCGGGACGACCGGAGGAACTTCACCTTCACGAGGTCTGTGTTCTCCAGTTGGTCGTCGAGTTCGTCTGCGACGGATTCGATGCCGTGTTTGCCGACGCGAAGCGTCGCGTCAAGGTCGTGTATCCGCGACTGTCGAGAAGAATCACTCATGTACACCGTTTAGCGAGGACAGCCTCTTAAAACCAGTAGTCGTAAAGAATCCTCAGTCGTACGGATAGCGGGACTGTGACCCACAGTCACACGTGATGACGACGTGGCCGGCCTGGGTTCGAGACCGGGCGTTGTGTCCGTGGAGGAGGTACGTATCACAGGCGTCACACGTCGACCGCTCGAACGACCGTGGCAGGCGCAGGCGGTGGCGTTCGGCGACGCGCCGAGCGCGTCGGACGTACGACCGGGCGCGCTCCTCGTTACCGGCCTGAACGGCCTCGCGAGCGAGCGACTGGAGGCGCTCGATACGCTCGCGGGCGATGGTCGCCTCGTCCGTCATTGGCGGTACTGGGTCGGCGGCGGGAAAATGCCTTCCGAACGAGCTAGCAGCTTCGATATTATGCTTTGGGTACTTTCTGGCTGTTCTGAACTTTTGTGTGGGACGCAAGCACTGCCTCTCACAGGGAAAGTCGATAGGATTTTCGGCCCGGCCAGAGAGCCCAGAGACGTGCGCGTCCTGAACTATCTCGAACTGGCCGACCGCCTCAACCGGTCGGGCATCGGCACCGCCGTAGACCACCAGCGAGCGGCGCTGTCCGGGACCGACATTGAGGTCGAGACGACGCCCTGGCAGGAGGGGCACCCGGCATGGGCGCTGGGGGGCAATATCGCGTTCAACGACCCGATGTTCCGCGAGTTTGACATCGCCCACTGCAACATGATCGGGCCGGGCTCCGTTGCCGTGGCCCGGTACGCGGCGCAGGCAGACATCCCGCTCGTCCTCCACGCTCACGTCACCCGCGAGGATTTCCGGGATAGCTTCCGCGGGTCGAATCTGATCGCGCCGGTTCTGGGCCGCTACCTCCGGTGGTTTTACTCACAGGCCGACCTCGTCCTCTGTCCCTCTGAATACACGAAAGGTATCCTCGAATCGTACCCAGTCGACGCGCCGATACGGCCGATGACAAACGGCGTCGACATCGACGCACTGGCGGGCCACGAGGATATGCGAGAGGACTACCGGCGGCGCTACGACCTGGATGGGATGGTGGTTTTCGCTGTCGGAAACGTCTTTGAGCGCAAGGGGCTGACGACGTTCTGTGAACTCGCCCAGGAGGCGGAGCACGACTTCGCGTGGTTTGGCCCCTACGACGCCGGGCCACAGGCCTCAAAGACCGTCTCCCGGTGGGTGAACAACCCGCCTGAGAACGTGACTTTTACCGGGTGGGTCGAGGACATTCGTGGTGCCTTCGGGGCCGGCGACGTGTACCTGTTCCCGACGAAGGCCGAGAATCAGGGCATCGCCGTGCTAGAGGCGATGGCCTGCGGGAAGGCGGTCGTCCTCTCGGACATTCCGGTGTTCCGGGAGTACTACGAGGACGGTCACGACTGTCTCATTTGCGCGGACGAGGCCGAGTTCCGCGAAGCGCTGGAGCGCCTCGCCGAGAACCCCGACCTGCGGGAGCGGCTTGGTGAGAACGCAAGAGAGACGGCCAGAGAACACAGCTTAGACCGGGTCAGCCGGCGGCTTGTCGAGACGTACGAAGAGCTAGCCTGAGGGTCGTTCGAAGCGGACAGTTGTTACGCTGAGAGCGGTTCGCTGTTGACAGATATCGTTGATGAGTGCCGCCAGACGACCGCGACTAGCACCGCGCCGACCAGCACCAGCGCGCCGGCGACGCCGAACGCGAGCAGGAAGTCGTAGCCACCGAGCCAGCCGCCGAGTATCGACCCGACACCGCTCGCGAGCCCGGAAATAGCGGTGTACAGCCCGAGCGCCTCGCCGCGGATCGCCGGCGGTGCGAGCTGGGTGACGACGCTGGCCGCGGTGACGGCGATGACGGCCCAGGCGACGCCGATGAGGGCGAACACGACACCGTTGACCGCTGTGCCGACGAGCGTGGCCGGGAGGAGCAGTCCCACAGCGGCAACAGCCGGATGGAGCGCCGCGCGGGCGAGCAGGCCCCCGACTTGGAGCCCGCTCGGGCTGTAGCGTTCAGCGAGTGCGCCAGCACGGTCGTACCACAGCGCCGAGCCGACGCTGGAGACGAGATACAGCGCGAAGACGAGTCCCGATTCGTAGCCGAGCGTCCGCGAGAGATACAGCGGCAACGGTCCCCAGAACACGCCGAAACCGACGAAGAAGACGATGACAGCGCCAAAGTAGATTGTCAGCGACGGGGAGAACCGGGCCGCGACCTCTCGGGGGTGTAGCGACCGCGTGAGCCAGTACAGTCGGCCCTGACCGACCGGGAACGTTGCGCTCCGGACCGGCAGTCGACGCGACCGGGCGATAGCCCGCGCCACCCGGCTGGCCCGCGGACGGTCGAGTTCCGTGGGGTCGGGCGGAAGCCACTTCGCTGCGAGAAACGCCGACAGGCCGACGGCAGCCGCACACAGCCACAGCAGCGACTGCTGGGCGGCAATCTCTCCAAGTGGTCCAGAGAGTAACGCCGTCCACACGAGCCCGAGGACTAACCCACCGGCCCAGCCCCAGCCCTGATAGCGGTTCAATACAGCGAACCGCGCCGGCCAGTCCCGTTCGACGGTCCCTGCGGTGACAAGCAGCGTCAGTACCGGCGCGACAGCGCCCGCTGCGAACCATAGCAGGCCGTTACCGGCGATGACAAGCCACGGCTCCTCGGTAAGCGAGACAAGCACCAGCGCAAGGGTCGCCAGCCCCAGTGCGAGGAGGACGAGCGACCGACGCTTCCCCGTTTTGTCTGCGATGCGTCCGAAGATGAGTGCGCCCGGCGCACCCGCGGCGGCGGCCACCCCGGCGAGAACGCCCAGCATGAACGTCTCGCCGCCGATGGCGACGAAATACAGCGGAACAAGCAGTGAGCCCCCGCCCAGCGCAACCGACGCGAGTGCCCAGGCGTACAGCCAGCCGTCCCGGTCCATTACCCACAATCCACCACGGTGCCTGAAAAGCGCTCTGGCGCCTGTGCTCCGGTGACAGTCGTCTGACGTGTGGCTTGCCAATGGCAACGGTTTAAGCCCTGGTCCTGCTACGCCGCGGCGATGGCACTGCCGCACGTCGCGACGTTTACCGACACGTACCTCCCGACCGTCAATGGGGTGACCTACACGGTCGAGACGTGGCGGGACCGCTGGCGCGACCGCGGCGGT
This sequence comes from Haloarcula sp. JP-Z28, assembly GCF_011440255.1. Classification (NCBI taxonomy): domain Archaea; kingdom Methanobacteriati; phylum Methanobacteriota; class Halobacteria; order Halobacteriales; family Haloarculaceae; genus Haloarcula; species Haloarcula sp. JP-Z28. The sequence goes on from NZ_JAAOHT010000061.1 coordinate 4,317, forward strand.
CGCATGGACGTGGTCTACCCGAAAAGCGATCACGACTCATCCGAAAACGAGTATCCGGTCCGGAGCCTTCCGTTCCCGTTCTACGAGGGGTTTCGACTCGGGATGCCACAGATACCGAAGGGCGTCCGGGACGCCGAACTGGTCCACGCCCACACGCCGTTCAGCCTCGGGATGGCGGGCCAGCGACTCGCAGGGAAACTCGACATCCCGTTCGTCGCGTCGTATCACACGCCCACGAGCGAGTACGCCGAGTACGTCTCGTTCAACGGCGCTGTCGAGTCAGCGGTCCGCTCCAGCGCCGAGAGCTACGAACGCTGGTTCCTGGGCCGTGCCGACACCGTTATCGCGCCAAGCGAGCGCGCAGCGACCCATCTCCGGGAGTCTATTGGCCTCGATACGACAGTGACCGTCGTTCCGAACGGCGTCGACACGACCGCGTTCGAACCGGTCGACACAACTGCGTTCCGGGAGCGCTATGACCTCCCCGACGGTCCTATCGTCGGCTACACCGGCCGCCACGGCTACGAGAAATGCTTGGAGGACATCATCACCGCCTGCGAGGGGCTGGACGTGACCGTCGTGTTCGCCGGTGACGGGCCGGCCCGCGAGTCACTCGAAGCGACGGCCGAGCACAGCGACGCCGACGTGCGCTTTCTCGGCTTTTTAGACCGCGTGGAGCTCCCCGAACTGTACTCGACGCTCGACGTGTTCGCGTTCCCCAGCCCCGTCGAGACGCAGGGTCTGGTCGCGCTGGAGGCAAACTGCTGTGGGACGCCCGTCGCCGGTGTCGACGCTGGCGCACTCAGCGACACTATCGAGGACGGCGAAACCGGCTACACCTACGACGAAGGCGATATCGACGGCTTCCGTCGAGCTATCGAGCGCGTCCTCGACGAGCAGGAACATCTTCGAGAGCGCTGTCTCGCCCGGCGCGATATTATTAGCGTCGAGCACGCCATCGACAAACTGGCCGACGTGTACGACAGCGTGCTGTAGCCGCCATCCACGCAGCGTCTGAGTCACGCAACTCAGGCCCGCGAGTGCGACCAGCCGATACCGAACGCGAGCCCGTTGAGCGTTCCAAGCAGCATTCCGAGATAGAAATCCCCCAGTGACACGGCCAGTATCAGGCCGGCCCCGATGCCCAGGGCCAGCCCCTTCAGGACCGTCGGCCAGTGGAGCCAGCTCAATCGCCCGTCGTCGTCGCTCATACACCTTCTCGGGCCGCCGGCGAGTAAACTGTACCCATTCGTCACGGCTGCTCGTGCTGGTCGAGGGTGGACTGTCGCTCCGTCAGGGCATCGATGCGGTCGTCGACATCTGGATGGGACCCGGGCAGCAGCCGCTCGGTGACGCTCTGCCAGCGGCGAGCGAGCCGTTCGGCCCGCCCTTCCGTCGGGGTTTGCTCGTCGGGCGCAATGGCGTGGGGAACCACACAGAGTTCTCGGACGCCGGTCTCGGCGGTTCGGATGTCTGTGTCCGGACGCTGACTGTCTGTCAGTGTCTCCAGCGCGCTGGCAAGTGCCGCCGGGGAGCCACAGATAGCGACACCGCCTGCGTCTGCAGCGTACTCCCGGATTCTGGACAACAGCCGGTAACAGGCCGTGCTGGCGAGATACAGCGCGGCCGTGACCGGCATCGCAATGACAGCAAAGAGCAACAGCACGAGGTGAATGTTCCCGCCGACGACCCACGTCCCATCCCGGTCGTCACCGCCGAGGAACCAGTGAAAGAACATCGAGTACTGCAGTGTCCTTCCGAGCGTGCGAGTAAACAGCGCGCTGACGGTCGGGAGGAACGCGGCCGCAGTCATGACGAACGCGTCGCCGTTCTTGAGGTGGGCCAGTTCGTGGGCGATGACGGCGTCGAGTTCCGCGTCGTCGAGCTGGTCGACGAGCGCCGTGGTCACGAACAGCGTCTGCTCGCCGGGCCGGCTGGCGACGTAGCTGTTGGGCGCTTCGGCGTCGATAACCGTCACGTCCGGTGTCGCCATGTCTGCCGTCTGTGCTAACCGAGCCACTCGCCCTTGGAGACGGTCGGCGGTTTCGCTGCGCCGTACCTCCGCCCGCATCTCATCGATGGACTCGGGATCGGATGCTCTGGATTCAGTTGCAGTTGTCCCAGCACCCCGGAGCGTCATCCGGTAGCCGTAGATGGACTGGACGGCGAGGACGAGCGGCGTCCCGACGAGGATAACGGGCCACAGCGGCACGATATCGAACCCCATCGTCCAGAACAGCGTCCCGGTGTCGTACCCGACCAGCGGCAGGAGGCCAAAAGCGACATGACCCAGCACGTACGCGACGGCGACAGCCACGGCGTCGAACACAACAAGTCCCACTACGAGCGCGAGGAGGCGTGCGCGGAGGGACCACGTAGTGGACAGGAGGGAAGCCATAATTGTCTGTTCGTCATGACGAACAAAAAGTGTACGGAGGGTTCGGCCCCAGCCTCAGGCCATCGGCTCGGATGATTGCTTACTCGCGTGCTTATGCCAGTGCGCTGCCGGCCCGGATAATTTCGCGTTCACCGAACGCCGGCCCGACCAACTGGAGCCCGACCGGCAGTCCATCGTCGGTTTCGCCAGCGGGAACGGAGATAGCCGGAAGGTTTGCAAGGTTCACCGGCGTCGTGTTGGCGTCGGCCAGATACATCGTGAGCGGGTCGTCGAGGCTTTCGCCGCGTTTCATCGGCGGGACGGGCATCGTCGGCGAGGCGAGCACGTCGGCATCGTCAAGCGCCTCGTCGAAGTCCTGTTTGACCCACGCGCGAGCGTCCTGTGCTTTCTTGTAGTACTTGTCGTGGTAGCCCGCTGAGAGGGCGTACGTTCCGAGGAGAATCCGGCGCTTGACCTCCTCACCGAAGCCCTGTTCGCGGGCGTTCGCGAAGGACTCGTTCCAGTTGCCGTCGTAGCCGCCCGATTGGCCGTAGCGGACGCCGTCGAACCGCGCGAGGTTTGAGGACGCCTCGGACATGGCGATGACGTAGTACGCTTCGACGGCGTGTTCCACTGACGGGAGGTCGACCTCGTGGTAGCTCGCGCCCTGGGCTTCGAGGTCGTCCATTGCGTCCCAGAACGTCTCGACGACCGCTTCGTCAGCCCCGTCAAGCAGTTCCGTCGGAACGCCGATAGAGAGTCCGTCGACGTCACCGTCGGCGGCCGCTGCGTAGGAGCCGTCGGCCTCGGGCGCTTCCTGCGTCGTCGCGTCGTGTTCGTCGGGCCCGGCGATGACATCCAGCAGTTCCGCAGCGCCCTCAACAGACGGCGCGATGGGACCGATCTGTTCGAGGCTGTTAGCGTAGGCGATGAGGCCGTACCGGGAAACCAGCCCGTAGGTCGGCTTGATGCCGACGACGCCACAGAAAGCGGCCGGGCAGCGGATAGAACCGCCAGTGTCGCTTCCGAGTGCGAGGTCAGCGTCGCCAGCGGCGACGACAGCAGCCGATCCGCCGGAGGAACCGCCCGGCACGCGGCCTTCAGCGGCGGGGTTCTCGACGGCCCCGAACGCTGACGTTTCGGTGGTCGTCCCCATCCCAAACTCGTCCATGTTCGTCTTGCCGGGGATGGTCGCGCCGGCGTCTTTCAGCCGCTCGACGACCGTCGCGTCGTACGGCGGCACGTAGTCTTCAAGCATCGCCGAGCCACAGGTCGTCCGGACGCCCTCGGTGGAGATGTTGTCCTTGACCGCGACGGTCTTGCCCGCCAGCGGGCCGTCATCCGCGCCCTCGATGGTCTCGTCGGTGACGTAGCCGTTGTACTCCGTCATTTACGACACCTTCGGCCCCTTGAACTGCCCTTCTTCGGTGTCGCTGGCGTTCTGGAGCGCCTCCTCTTGCGAGAGGCTCTCTCGTGTCTCGTCGGGGCGCATCACGTTCGAAAGTTCGGCCTCCCGTTCCGTCTCGGGGACATCGTCGAGCGCTTCGAACGCGTCGAGAATGTCGGCAAATTGCTCAGTGAACCGTTCGATCTCGTCGTCTGCGAGGTCGACACGGGCGAGGTCGGCGACGTGCTTGACCTCCTCGGGATCGACGGCGGGGTCGCTCATGTCGGGGCGGAGTGCTGGATGCGCGGTAAGCGTTTCGAAACACCGGGCAGACTTATAGACCAATTAACAATTAGTGAAGGGAATACACAAGATTTGCCAACTCTTGTTTTCCGTTCCGAAAATTGGACTTCTGAAACAGACAAAACTTTTAAGTCGCCGTAGATACAACAATTGGTTACAACACGTTTTTCGGGTACGATACCCGGTTGTCCCACCCCCCAACAAATGACCGATACCAGCATCCGCCGATACTCGAACGAGCGCGAGACGGAGACAGAGCAGACGGAGGAAGAGGAGTCGGAGTCACTCGTCTGTCCGGAGTGTAGCGGTGCGTTACTCTCCGACAGCGAGCGCGGTGAAACGGTGTGTGAAGACTGTGGGCTAGTCGTCGAAGAAGACGAGATCGACCCCGGTCCCGAGTGGCGCGCGTTCGATTCGAAAGAGAAAGACGAGAAGTCCCGCGTCGGCGCGCCGACGACGAACATGATGCACGACAAGGGCCTCTCGACGAACATCGGCTGGCAGGACAAGGACGCCTACGGCAACTCCCTGTCCTCGCGCCAGCGCGAGAAGATGCAGCGTCTGCGGACCTGGAACGAGCGGTTCCGCACCCGCGACTCCAAAGAACGCAACCTCAAACAGGCCCTCGGTGAGATTGACCGGATGGCTTCGGCGCTCGGACTGCCAGAGAACGTCCGCGAGACGGCTAGCGTCATCTATCGTCGCGCACTGGACGAGGACCTGCTGCCCGGCCGTTCCATCGAAGGCGTCTCGACGGCGTCACTGTACGCCGCCGCGCGCCAGGCCGGCACGCCGCGGTCGCTCGACGAGATTGCAGGCGTGTCCCGCGTCGAGAAAGACGAGATCGCGCGGACCTACCGCTACGTCGTCCGGGAACTCAGCCTCGAAATCCAGCCGGCTGACCCCGAGAGCTACGTCCCGCGGTTCGCGTCAGACCTCGACCTCTCCGAGGAGGTCGAACGGCGCGCCCGCCAGCTCCTCCAGAACGCCAAGCAAGAGGGCGTCCACTCCGGAAAGTCCCCGGTCGGCCTCGCCGCTGCGGCGGTGTACGCCGCTTCACTGCTCACCAATGAGAAGGTGACCCAGAGTCAGGTCAGCGAAGTCGCCAACATCTCCGAGGTTACCATCCGCAACCGCTACCACGAACTGCTGGAAGCAGAGGACAACATCCACCCCTAATCGGTATCGTAACCTAAACCACCGATTGTGCCGTTCCATCGGTATGGAGACCACTCGGCATTTTGTCGCCACCGTCTACGTTGTTAGCGATGGTTCCGTCGCGCTCCACGAGCACAGTAAGCTCGATATGTGGCTGCCCGCTGGCGGCCACATCGACCGCGACGAACTCCCTCACGAGGCCGCGCTGCGCGAGACCCGCGAGGAATTGGGCCTCGATGTGGACCTCATCGCACCACAACAGGACATCGAGAGCGAGACTGTTCAGTCGATGCCCCAGCCACAGCATTTCCTGCTCGAGGACATCAACGTCAACGCAGAGGGCGATGTCGGCCACCAGCACATCGACTTCATCTTCTATGGCCGGACGGACAGCCGCGACGTCACACCGGGGCCGGGCGAACAGCCAGCTGACGACTGGGAATGGTTCTCTGCTGATGAGTTACAGGCCCGAAATGAGGAACTCCCGGCAGATGTCGTCGAGGTCGGCCAGCGAGCAATCGAATCCGTCCGCGAGGCGTAGCCGCGGCTCACTCCACGAGCGATTCGACGTACTGGGTGACGTGGTCGTCCATCCGACGCTTGTAGCCGGCCTGTCGCGCCAGCCGGTCGAGTTCTCGGGCGGCAAGCGAGCCGTACTGGGCGGCCTTTTTATCCCGGTCCGCAATCTCGTCAGGGAGCGATTCCCGGGCCGCCGCCCGGAGCGCGACCTTTCGCGTCTCGCCGTCGACGAGCAAGTCACCGTCCAGTCGGAGCGCGGCACCAATAACGCGGTCGTGTAACAGCGGCGTTACCGGCTCGACGCCGGCGGCCCGCAAGGCGAGCACGTCCCGCTCCAGTTGGTCGGGGAGCGAGGCGATGACCTCCCGCTGAGCCCCGCGGACGGTGTCGGCCTCGACGCGAGGGTCTTCTGGAGCCTTGGCGACTTTCGCGTAGCCGCCGAACAGCTCGTCAGCTCCCTGGCCGAGCGCCAGTCGGTCGAAACCGTCTGCGGCGACCCGCTCGGCGGCGAGATACAGCGGGAGCGCTATCTGTACGTCCATCGCGTTCGTGCGTGCGGTGGCGCTGGCAATTTCGGGAACAGCTCTCTCTATGGCGTCGTGGGTGAGTTCGACCACGTGGACCTCGGTCCCCAGCAGGTCGGCGGCCGACCGCGCCGCCTCGATATCGTGGCTGTCCGGGAACCCGGCGACGTACAGCGGCGCGTCGAGTCGGGCCGCGAGCAGCGCCGAGTCCACGCCGCCAGAAAAGGCGATTGCGAGAGAGTCAGTGTCGACAGCGTCAATGCTCGTCTCGACAGTCTCACGGACCGTCTCGATAGCTGTTTCACGGTCTCCGAACGGGTCCAACGACGGGAGCGACCACCGCTGTTGGGTCCCGCTCTCGTTTCGAATATGGCCGGCGGGGAACGACCGCGGGTCGGCCAGCGCCGTCGGGTCGTGGCTCCACTGTCCGGGGTCAAGCCGCGCCTCGTCAGAAACGGCACGCTCCACGAACAGCGGGTACCGTCCGAGAACGTCGCGGACGAGCGTTCCATCAAGTTCGCCCGCGAAGCCGCCAGCACCCGGGAGCGCGTCGTCGCTTGCGAGGGCGTCGGCGACGGTGTCCGCATCGGCTCCCTGCATCACTGTAGGAGCTCCGCGATGCCGTTCTTGACCCGTCGCTTCGCCCCGCCGGCGGCCTGCCGGAAGCTGATTCGCCACGGCGTCCGCTTGCCCTCGACGGTCGTCTTGCCCTCACGGATGGCGTCGAGAATCGCTTCGACTGTCCGCTCGTCCGTGCCGACGTTGGTGACCGCCTGCCCGACCATCTCCGCGATGTGGGCGTCGCTGCCGGCGGTCATCGGCAGCCCCCGCCGTCGCGCGAACCGCTCGGCCTGTCGATTCGACCGTCCGGTCAGCAGCCGCGAGTTGTACACTTCGATGGCGTCGGCAGTCGCGAGTTCGTCTTTCGAGATGTGTTCTAACACTCCGTGGCGGGACTCCTGAAACGGATGGGGAACGACTGCGAGCCCGTCCTGCTCGCGGATGCGGTCAAGCGTCTCATCGAACGGGAGGTGTGGCGGAATCGCCTCCTGAATCCCCAGAGCGAGGACGTGTCCGGCGGCACACGTGACCTCCATCCCGGGAATCCCGACGAGACCGTACTCCGGGGCGAGTTCGGCCGCCCGGAGGCTGGCGTCGATTTCGTCGTGGTCAGTCACGGCCAGCGCGTCCAGACCGACGCCGCTGGCTTGCTCTAAGAGAAGCTCGACCGGGTCCCGGCCGTCGTACGACAGCGACGAATGCGCGTGTAGCTCAACCGACTGCACAGGTGGCGATAACGGGGGGCAGGGCAAAAACGCCCCGGTCCGCCCCAGTGCTCACAGAGAACAAACCGGCCGCCGTGTCCATGGCGGCCGAATGCCCGAAGGAACGCCCATCTGTCCCACGAGACTGAGCGTGCGTTTCCCGACGATACGACCGTCAATCGACGGTCGCATGTGATAGTTGCCGGTACGCAGGAATGAGTCGTGCCCCTCAGCTTGGCGGGGATTAAAATGGGGTGGGACGCTGGCGGCTCAGTCGGCCGAACTCCCGCTCGCCAGCGAGTTCTCACCGGTGTCAAACGGCGCCGGCCCGTGGACCTCAGTGTCTTCCAGGTAACACTGCGGGTCCGGGGCGAACAGGTCGTCTTCGACGGTGAGCGCCCGGAGTCGGGACGCCCCGCGGCAGACCCCGGCGTAGCGGCAGTCGGCGCATTTCCCCGTGAGATGCTCTTCGCGGTTCCGAAGCGCCGAAAGCAGCGGGTTCGACTCGTCCTCCCAGATAGCGCCGAACGAGCGGTCCCGAACGTTCCCCAGCGAGTACCCCTGCCAGAACTGCGTGAGGTGGACGTTGCCCTGATAGTCCACGTCGGCGACGCGTTCGCCGGTCGGGTCCCCGCCGTTGACCTGCAGGTACTCGTACACCCGCTTTGCCTGCGCGTCGCTCATGTGTTCGCGAGCGTACTCGACGAGGTAGGCCGCGTCGGCGTAGTTCCCGACCAGTAGCGTCTCGATTTCTTCGCCGCGGTCGTGGTACTCGCGGGTCATGTCACAGACTCGCTTCACTGCCTCCCGGCGGGCCTCGGGCGTGAGGTCAGCGTCGACAATCTCAGTTCCGCGGCCGCCGTAATCTAGGTGGTAAAAGCAGAAACGGTCCACGCCAACGTCGGTTAGCAGGTCAACGACGCCCTCTAGGTCCGCGGCGTTGCGCTCGGTGATGGTGTACCGGAGGCCCGTCTTCAGGCCCGCGTCGAGGCAGTTCTCGATTCCCTGGACTGCGCCCTCGAACGCGCCGTCAACCCCGCGGAAGTCGTCGTTTCGCTCCGGCAGGCCGTCGACGGAGACGCCGGCGTATTTCAGCCCGGCGTCTTTCAGCGACTGGGCGCGTTCCTCGGTGATGAGTGTCCCGTTGGTCGAAAGCACCGGTCGGACGCCGACCTCGTTCGCGTAGGCGACCAGTTCTTCGAGGTCCTGCCGGACGAGCGGCTCGCCGCCGGAGAACAGCACCACCGGCGCGCCGTAGTCGGCGAGGTCATCGAGCAGCGCCTTCCCTTCCGCGGTCGAAAGCTCGCCATCGGCGATTTCCGTGTCGGCGGCGGCATAACAGTGGTCACAGTAGAGGTTGCACTGCTTGGTGACGTTCCAGACGACAACGGGTCGGCGCTGCTTTTTGTCCCGTATCTGGCGTTTGGTCGACTCGTTTGCCGCGTCGTATCGGAGCCCGTCCCCCTCAGCGTCGAGGTCACAGAGCAGTTTCGAGACCGAAATCATCGGTTTTCACCCCGGAGCGTCTCCGATTCCATCTCGTCGACGCTCATGGTAGCGTCGTCCCCCGTCTTCCCCGTCCCAAGCGTCGTCTCGTCCGTCTGGTAGCGGCGGGTCTTGTCGGCGGGACACAACCACAGCGTGACGGCGGTCCGTGCGAACAGCGACGCGGCCTGCTCCCGGGCGATGTCGACGGACGGCGCGCTGACACTGCCGACGTGAGTGAGCGGGTCCGCCGTGTCCTCGCGGACGAACACCTCCCACTCGCGACTCGTTGCGCCACGCGGGGCGTCTACCTCGTGGTCGAACTCTTCCATACTCCCCTGTTAGACTCCCCAAGAAAAACGGGACTGGCGCGTTCTCAGCTACTGGGAACTACCCGAACGGTGGCGTCTCGGAGCGACCGGAAAACGTCGCTATCGCCATCCGAACGATATCAGTGACCAGTGCCAACACAGCGCGATATTAGACTGTTGCAGCCAAGCCGCTTCTCACTCCGAGGTCTGCGCGTCACGGAGCGTCTGGGTATCCACGTCCTGTCGGACACGTATCGTGCTCTCGCCTGCTCGCTCGACGGTCGGGTCGTCGAAGACCGGCCAGTACGACAGGCGGAACGTCTCCCGTTCGGCGGACTCTGCGGCACCTCGATAGACGGCTTCGACGGCAGCGGGTTGCGCGGGCGCATCGGGGGCAAACGAGAGCGTGACCTGCATCCGCGCGGTATCGTACGACTGCTCGCTGCTGTTGGGAAAGACGGTACTCGCAAGCGCACCGTAGAGGTCGCCCGCAACGCCCTCGAAGCTGCCCGGATTCGGTGACGGGAACAGCACGCCCTGTGCGTCAGCGGCGACGTAGGCGTCATAAAACAGGGGCCGAGTCTCGGGGCTGGCTCCCGTCCACGACGGCTCGTTGCCCGTTCTAGTATCGAGGAGCGCCGAGGTGAGGTCATCGTCTTGCTCGCCGCTGAACCGGACGTAGACACTCCATTCGTTGCCGCCGATGTACGTGAGCTGGCGCTCGCCCTGCTCGTCGGTCTGGTGATACACCTGGTAGCCGTCGACGGTCGAGTCCTTCGTCATGCCCTGTGCTTCGAACGATTCGAGCAGGGACGCTGTCGGCCCACGGGCGATGACGGCGACTTCGAGCGCCTCGGTCCGGTACGTCATCGCCATCGGAACGCTGTTCTCCGTCCGCGCATCGCTTGCCGCGTCAGCGATGAGTTCGTTCCCGGCTGACGCATCAAGCCGAGCGAACCGCAGGTCGGAGACGCTCACGGTCTGATAGCCGACCTTCTGAGGGGTCGAATACGGGAGCGTCCACAGCGGGGGGAGCCAGCGCCGGAACTGGTACTCCGTCGGCACTCGTTGCACTGTCCGCTCGGGCGTCGGTGTCGCGGTGTCAGGGGGGGTTGTCGTTTCGCCGCCGAACAGGCCGCCGGACGAACAGCCGGCGACAGGAATCGAAAGCGCGGACCCGAGCAATGCGAGCGTTTTCCGGCGCGTCTGGTTTCGATTCACGATTTGGGAGCCTTGTTCGGATGTTTTTCGACCGAACCTATGAGCGTTGTGCAATCCCAGCATCCTCACCGCCGGACGCTGGCGGGACGACGGCGTGAGCCAACCACCGCGCGTGTCGACCGACTTGTTTTTCATCGACGGGACGTACTACAGACCGATGCCGGACCGTCCCGATACCGTCGCCGACCGAGGCACACCGACCGTCGCGGGGGTCGTCGGTGCAGGACTGGCAGCCTGCGTTGCTGTCGGGTTCGGGTACGCGTCCCTGACTGGCACAATCGCGACGTTACGCACCGTCCACGTCTGGGTTGGGACCGCGTGGACGGCGCTCGTGCTCATGTATGGATTCATCGTTGCGCCGCTGTTACGGGAGCGTGATACGACAGCGGCCTACGCGATCGTGGGTCGACTCGTGCCGGCGACGATTGTCCTGTTGCCCACCTTGGCAGTCGTGACGATTGCCGCCGGCGTCACGATGGCGCTGACCTACGAGATCGTGTGGCCGATGACCACGCTGATCCGGACCGTGCTCGGTGTCGCAGTCGCTATCGCGGGCATCGCACTGCTCGGCGTGCTGCCGACAGACGTTCTCACGTATCGCGAACTCCAGAGCGCGAACCCCGACCCCGAGCGCGTTGTTTCCCTCGGCGCTCGTACCGCGACGCTGCTCACCGTCCAAGGGGCACTGCAGGTGATGATGCTGTTCCTGATGCTCCGTGTTGCTGCAATGGCCACATAGCACACCAGCGACACCACGCTGTTGCCGCGTCAGATATTCGAGAGCAAGACGCGGTCTAGCTGGAACAGCAGCGCGACACCACTCAGTAGCAAGAGATACCCGGCGAGACGACGGACCGTTTCCGTCTGTTCGACGCCCGGGAGTACGTCTCTGACCCGTCCGCCGGCGACCTTACTCCCGTAGGCGACACCGAGCATCGGGAGGCCGAATCCGGCACCGTAACTGAACAGCAGGAGACCACTCTGTGAGACATCGCCAGTCGTTCCCGCATACGCCAACACGGCACCCAGAACCGGGCCGACGCACGGCAACCAGAGGATCCCGATAACGAGTCCGAGCGTGAACCCGGCGGCGAGCGGGTGGGCCGCACTCGAGAGGACGCTGATACCGTCGACCCGTCCCGAGATTTTCGACGCGGTCGCCGCGTACGCTTCGTGGAGGTCGTCATCGGCCATGACCGCGCCGAAGGCGATGATGACGAGGAACGCGGGCGCCCGAAGCGAGTCGGACGTGAGCGTTCCCAGATAGCCCGTGAGCAGGCCGACGAGCGTAAACGAGACGATGCTCCCGGCGACAATCGTGAGCGGTTTCAGCCGATGGCCCACGCTCCCCGACAGGAGCGGCGGAAGCACCGGGAGGCAACACGGCGTAAAGACAGTCACGGCACCGGCGGCAAACGACGCGAGAAGCGAAACCGCTGCCATACCCGTACTTGCATTACAAAAGGTAAAAACATCTGCTGTCCGTGTCTCCGGTGATGGCCTTCCTCTCGCTGTCTACAGTCTCAAAGTATTTCGGCCCAAAGGTCGGTGTTGAGGGGATTACTATCGACGTGAGCCGCGGCGAGACGGTGCTTCTGTTCGGTCACAACGGGTCAGGCAAGACCACGTTACTCAGACTTCTGGCGACGCTGACCCGGCCGAGCGAAGGGACGATTTCCCTGCAAGGCACCGAGTTCTCCCGCGACCGGCCGACACAGCGCGGGGAACTCGGGTTCGTCGCCCACGAGACGTATCTGTATGAACAGCTGACTGCCCTTGAGAACCTTCGCCTGCACGCCCGGTTACATGGGGTTGACCCGAACCGATGTGAGGCCCAACTGGACGCTGTCGGGCTCACCGATAGAGGGACCGACCCCGTAAGCGAGTTCTCCCACGGCATGGCAAAGCGGCTCGCACTCGCCCGGGCGACGCTACATGACCCCGCGCTGTTGTTGCTTGACGAGCCGTTCACCGGGCTCGACGAGGAGTCACTGCTGCGGGTGACGGAGCAGCTACGCGAACTGGAGGAGACGACAGTCGTCTTTGCGACACACGACGTGGACCGCGGGTTCCGCTACGCCGACCGGGTGCTCGTGCTCGACGGCGGACAGCTCGTCCGGGATATCGACACGGCCCAGTGTCCCGGGCCGGACGCGATCAAACAACAGTACGTGAACGCACCTCGACAATCATGATTCGGCAGTATCTGCGCGTCGTCCGAGCTATCGCGGCGAAAGACCTGCTGCTCGAAGCACGCGGTAAGCGCCGGGCCAACGGCGCGGCAGTGCTGGCGCTGCTGATAGTCGTTATCTTCTCGTTTGTGTTTGTCCGCCGCGTGGACGAGCAAGCGGTCATCGCCCGCGGTGGCCTGTGGATCGCACTTGTCTTCGCCACGACGCTCGCCCTCTCCCGCGGCATCGCCGTCGAGGACGACAACGCCGCAATCGAGGGGCTGATGCTCGCACCTGTCGACCGGTCCGCGATTTACCTCGGCAAGGTCTGTAGTTCGGCAGTGTTCGTGACTGCAATCGGGTGGGTAACACTCGTCGCTGTAACGGTGTTTCTCGGCACGCCGTTCGAACCCGCCTTGCTCGTCCAACTGGCGCTCGTGTTCCCACTCGCCGCAATCGGATTCAGCGCCGCCGGAGTGTTGTTGACCGCGCTGACGTTAAACTCACAGGTCAACGAATCACTCCTGCCGGTGTTGCTCGTCCCGCTCGTCGTCCCGGTTATCCTCGCAGGGATCGAACTCACGAGCCTCGCTGGTGGGCCATTCTGGCTGTCGGAGTGGTTCCGAATCCTCCTCGTGTACGACGGGACCGTCATCGTCACCGGGTGGGTGAGCTTCGAGTTCGTCATCGAGGCCTGACCGCGCTTCGACTCAATCGCGATTTCCGGAGCGACGGCCACCGGCGGCACCCGACGCTGGATCGAACAGGAAGACCAGCCCCATGCCGACGAGCATCACTGCGACGCCGAACCAGATCTGGTTGGCAAGCGGGTAGCGACTGATTTCGATCGAGAGCCCGCCCGCGGTTCGAGTCCCCACAACGTACGTGTCGCCGGTGATGCCACGTTCGATGAGCGGGTCGTTCGTCTGCATATCGCGACCGCGATACGACTGTTCAGCGACAGTGCCATCGGCGACCAGCGTGTCGCCCCGGTACAGTTGAACGTCGAACCGATGGTCGACGACCCGCGGCGAGTACACGTCTGTCGGCGGGGCCGACGCCGGTCCGACGTTTTCCCCGTTGGTGTAGACGAGCGCGTCGATGTTCTCGGAACGAGGGTCAGAGAGTGTCCCGCGGGCGACGATCACCGACCCCTCTTCGAACTGCACCGTCCCGCTGTCGGCACCGACCCACACGCGGGACCCGTTGAGCTGTGCGATGGTCGTGTCCTCGAAGCGTTGCACTGCGGTCACCTCTCCTTTTACGAGAATCACCGATGACGAGGGGTCAACGGAGCCGGCTTCGGCCGGCGTCATCGCCGCCTCGGTCATCGTCGGCGTGTTCTCCGGCGAGTAGTTGGTTACCTCGACCGTGTACGGCGACCCCTCGACGTCGCGGACGATTCGCTCGCCGGTATCGTCCAGTTCTGTCGCGCCCACGATACCGACGGACGCTGTCGTCGAGAAGACATAGACGAAGGAGACGGAGACGATGAGCAGCGCCGCGCCGACGTGAATGAGGGTGATGCCGGTCTCGTTTAGTTTCGCCTGCCGTCCGGTCAGTCGGCGGAGACGGCCCGCGTAGCGGACGACCCACGCGCCTGCGAAGTACACGGCCGGCGGAAGCACGGTGACCACACTGAGGCTCCCGATGGCGCGGTAATACACCGGGTCGAACGGCTCAGTCGACGCCAACTGCCACTCAGGTCGTGCCAGCGCGACGCCGACAACGAGGGCGGTGACGAGCACTGCGGCGGCGGTCCCGACTGTCGCTCGCGTACTGAAGCGCTCTTGCTGTGCGTACATCCCACCAGCCAGGAGCATCCCGACGACGACCGGGAAGCTCCAGAGGTTGTAGTATCGCGCGTCCACGCTGACCTCGACGCCTGAAGCGAGGCTGCGAACCACGGGGAACGTCAGGCCCCAGAGCGAGACGAACGCAAGCAGGACGAACCCGAGCACAGCGCCGTGGTAGATGGTCGCACGGTCGAGCAGTCCCGCCTCCTCTGCGTCGCTTCCCGCAGTCCGGAACCAGTGGACGAACGCGGGACCGACCGCTAGCGTGCTCGTCGTTCCGAGGAGGAACAGGACGCCGCTCCCGATGCCCCCGCCAGCGAACGAGTGGACGCTCCGGAAGACACCGCTCCGGACCACGGTCGTCGCGTAGATGACAAGCGGGAGCAACGCCGCCGTGGCGGCTGGCGCGAGCACTGCGTACCGGCCGGAGCGCCGGTACTGGTTGAGCGTATGCAACACGGCGGTCAGTCCGAGCCACGGGATGAGCACTGACGTTTCGACTGGGTCCCACGACCAGAAGCCACCCCAGCCGAGGACCCGATACGCCCAGATGCCGCCAAGCGTGATCGCGGCGGTCAGCAGGAGCCACGACCCCCGGAGCCAGCGCGTCATGCTGCCCAGCCAGTCGTCGAACATGCTCTCCGTCCCCCGGAGTTTGGCGACGAAGTGGGTCACGCCAACGGTGAAGGGAACCACCATGAGCGCGTACGCCGAGAACGTTATCGGCGGGTGGATTGCCATGAACGGGTCGACCAGTAGCGGGTTCAGCCCGCTGCCGTCCTGTGGAATCCCGTTAGCCGCGACCGACGGGTACTCTGCCGACAGGGGAGTAAACGGGCTCTCGTTGACTAGCATCCAGGCGAACACGGTGACAACGCCCATCCCAAGGGATTGCGAGAGACGTGCGCCGCGTGTGCTGTACCGGCCCAGAAGCAAGGTCGTCGTGACGACAACAGCCGTGAGCATCGCCCACAGCAGTATCGATCCCGCGTTGGACGCGTACACTCCTGTGACTTTGTACAGCGTCGGGAGGTAATTTGCAGTGTTGTCCCAGACATACGCGTTGGTGTAATCCCCACTGAGAAACTGCGAAGTCAGGTATAGCAGTGCGATGACGAACGACCCCGTCGCGACGCCCGCGGCAGCCTGGCTGACGCGAAGGAACGACTCGTCGCCGGTCACGTACTCGTAGCCGAGTAGCGCCGTGGCAAGCACGCTTCCGAACAGGCCGATTGCCAGCAGCCAGGTCCCGACTGCTAGCCCGAATACGACTGTTGTCATGTTGCCTCCTCGGACCCCTTCTCAAGCGTTGCAAGCAGTTCGTCCCGCCCGATGTACCCCTCAACGCTCTCGACAGTGTCGCCGTTTGGCGTCATAATCCGGTGCTGTGGCGGATACGTCGCTTGGTGCTGGCGAACCAGCGCTGTCCCGTTCCCCGGGTCGTCGATGTTTATTGCGAGCAGGACGTAGTCATCCATCGCAGCACGGATAGTCTCGTTCCGGTAGTGGTTCTTGTCATACCGCTCGCAGTACGTACACCACGTCGCCCAGTAGTAGACCAGAACCGGCTTGTCCTGTGACTGGGCCGCATCGAGCGCAGTACCGGGGTCGGTTTCCCACTCTAAACCGCCCTGGTACGTGTGTGCGTCGTCTCGGACCACCGGTGCAGCGTTCATCGAATAGTAGCCTACCCCAAGGACTACGAGGAAGAACGCGATGGTGATCGTTTTACGAGCGTTCATTTGGTGACTGTGTCAAAATATGTGATGCCAGAAAGGCTGTCGATTCCTGTTACCGCTTGCGCTGGGCGTACGCCACAGCAAGGAGCGCGATGAGTAACGCCGCGGCCATCATGAACGCGGCGGCACTGGTCGGGGAACTCCCGTCGCTGCTACCGCCGCTGACCCCTGCCTGCTGTGGTTCCGCTGTCTGCTGTGCTGCAGCCGTCTCTGCGGGCGTTCCGACCGAAGCAGCGTCGTCAGTGTCCGGCGCAGATGCGTCGCCCGCATCTTCGGGGAGCATCGGCTCGCCGCCACTCCGGGACGGGATACGCGGCATTTGCTGCTCGGGGTACTGTCCGGTGAGGCTGGTCATGAACGCGGTGACGTTCTCGGCCTGCTGGTCGGAGATATTCTGGCCGACCTGACAGGACGCCATCACCTTCGTCGCGTTCTCTAGCGTCCGAACCTGACCGTTGTGGAAGTACGGCGCTGTGTGCTCGACGTTCCGGAGCGTCGGAACCTTGAACATATGCTCGTCACTGCTGTCACCGGTCACTCCGGCGCGCCCGGAGTCAGCGTACAGGTTGTATCGGTCGATGTACTGGTCACACTGCGGGTTCGAACCCTGGTAGACGCCTAGCTTCTGGTAGTATCCGTTTCCGTTCTCCATCTGCCACTGCGGGCCGTTGAACGCGGGCCCGGAGTGACAGCCCTGACAGCCCAGCTCTTTGAACGTCTCCATCCCGTTGAGCTGCCGTTCGGTCAGGGCGTCCTCGTCACCTCTGACGTACCGGTCGTACGAGCTGTTCGGCGTGATGAGCGTCCGCTCGTAGGCAGCGATTGCGTCGACGGTGTTGTTGAGCGTGACCGGGTCCTCACCGCCGTAGACATCTTCGTACAGCTCAACGTAGCCCTCGTTGTTACGTATCTTCTCCATCGCCGCCTCGGAGGTCGGCATCCCCATCTCGACGCCTGCGGTGATGGGACCTTTTGCCTGCGCTTCAAGCGTGTCGGCGCGGCCGTCCCAGAACTGAGTGCTCATGAACACGGCGTTCCACACCGTCGGCGAGTTGCGCGGCCCGGTCTGGCCGTGGACACCGCGACCGACAGTTCGGCTGCCGTCGCCACCTTCCATCACGTTGTGGCAGGTGTTACAGGAGATAGAGCCGGTGTCAGAGAGGCGCGGATCGAAGAACAGTTTCTTGCCGAGTTCGATCTTTGCCTCTGTGTCATTTGGCTTCCGGACTTGCTCATAGGACGGCAGCGGCTGACTGGTTGGTGGTTCGACGGGTAAATCGGACGTCTCGTTGCTACTCTGATTACTCGTCTGTGCGGTCTGTTGCGCTGTCTCGTCAAGCGTGTCGCTCACTGCTTCACCTGACGGCCCCCCATCCACAGCACCGACGGTGCTTACAATAGGTCCGCCAATCAACAGTAGCGACATGCCAACGACGAAGACGGCGCGAGCCAACGGCTGTCGCGACATATACCGCATATGTTCCCTAGCCCTCTTAAAATGGAGCGGTAAATATTCAGGGAGGGGATACTTAAAGCAGACAAGCGCAGTCTATCGGTTCCCGGTCTGTGGTTGATTGAGAATCCGCACAACAGTTTTTTGTGTGGCCTCAAGAACTGAGCGTATGAACGTATTGTCACGGCTCGAAACCCGCGGGATTCCGTATCTCCGCGCGTTGTTTCAGTCTAGCAGTATCAAGTACTTGACCCTTCTCGCTGGGGTTGCATCGCTGGGGAGCATCTTCGGCATGGCGTCAGATTCGATGTACGGCGTCAGCAATCAGATCAACCTGATTGCGTACTGGCATATCGGTCTGGCGACGGCCGCAGCGGTTGCGCTCACAGTGACATTCCTCGGGTGTGCCCTCTATCTGGCGACCGAGACGCCGTTCTGGGAGTTCCTCGCCCATTCGTCGGGCGAAGTCGGGTTCCTGATGGTCACGCTGACGCTGGTGACCGGGAGCGTCTGGGGGAAAGTTATCTGGAACAGCTGGTGGGAGTGGACTGACATCCGTCTGGTCACGTTCCTCGTCATCTGGTTCATCTACGCGGGCTACCTGCTCATCTACTCCGCCGGCGGGGATTCTGCCTCTCTCAAGCGCATTACGTCGGTGTACGGCATCGTCGGGTTCGTGACTGTGCCGCTCTCGTATCTGTCCACGCGGCTCTGGACGCCCACGTTCCATCGACCGACGACCGGGAATCCGGACGCGGACGCGACGATTACAGTCCCGGCGTTACTCCTTTCCATCGCGGCACTCCTGCTCGTCTATCTCTACCTCGTCGGGTCCCGGGTACAGCTACGCGAACTCAAACGTCGGGTCAACTACGCCCGCCGCGACCGGACGCTCGACGACCACGCGATGGGGCCGAGCCAGGGGGGTGATTGAAGATGGAACCCCTCCTTCTGGTCGGCTACAGCGCGGTCTTTCTGGCACTCATCATGTACGTCGGCTATCTCCGTAACCAAGTCACGGCGCTCGAAGAACAGATTTCGGAACTCGTCGATCAGTAACGCAGCTCCCGTCCCGGTTGACCAGGCCGAGCCAGTTTTTACAACTGGACGCTCAAATCGAGCCGACTCCAGCCGGTCGCGCCGTCCGGGAACGGACTTGAGCGCACGCGTGTCTGCTCCGCTCCGGTCCCGTCGATTGCTTTCGCAATGACAGTGTAGCTGGAGCGTTCGGGCTGCCATTCGTACTTCCATTGCCGCCAAGTGTCCGGGTCCGGTAGTTGGTCCGATAGCGTCGCCGTGTCCCACGTTTCGCCACCATCGAGTGAGACAAGCACTGCCCGTATTCCATCTGTTCCGGCATAGGCGTGTCCACCGAGCTGGACCCGCCCGTCGGAAAGACGGTTACTCGTGCTGATTTTGACGACCGTATTGACTGTTCCCATCCCGTTCCAGCCTCGTTCTTCCCAGTAGCCGCTCTCCGACTGGTCGACGACCTCGATCTCGTCGAGCCACTTCACGTTGAGTTTGCCCCACCGGTTAGGGAGCAGCGCGCGGACCGGGAACCCGTGCTGGCGCGGGAGTTGGCTCTCGTTCATCCCGTAGGCCAGCATCGCGTCCGAAAGCATCGACATCGGCATCGAGTAGTAGTAATCGTCGGCCGCGCGGAAGACGACGTGGCTTCCGTTCGCGCCGGCTTCGGAGAGGAGGTCCATGAGCGAACAGCCCGTCCAGAGGGCGGTCCCGATCTGCTCGCCGTCGACCGGGTCGCCCAGACAGCGGAGCGTTTTGAACCGGGTGATCGTTTCTCGCTGTCTGAGGTCTTCGTATGTAAACTCTCGCTCCGTCTCGACGTTGCCGGTGACTGAGAGCGTCCAGCTATCCGCCTCGACAGTCGGCGGACGGGGGTTGATATCGACGGTGAAAAACGAATCCGTCGTGTCGACCAGGCCGGTCATCCCCTCGACATCGAACGACCGGTCGGCGGCCGTGGCGAGGCGCTGTTCAACCGGGTTAGACTCGTCTTCACGTTCTGATGACGATGTCGAGAGGTCCTCTGTCTGGGACCCGCTACCCTGCACGAATCCGACAGCGTGCGCGACGACGTTGTAAGCCCCGAGTCCGGCGAGGGTCTTTACGAACGCACGTCTGTCATCAGGGGTCGCCGGCTGCCCGTTGCTGTTGTCGGTCGAGCGTGCAATCACCAGCCCGGTCCCGATTGTCCCGGCGGCGGCAGGTACGATGGCGGGCAGCGGTGCCCAGACAGTAGCGGCGACGAACACCCAGACGGCAAGCAGCGATAGCACCATGCCACCGATGTTCGGAGCCCCTTCGACAAGCCGCTCACCTGTCCGAAAGCCAGCGTAGCTGACCGCACCAGTGACCCCGGCCAGTGCGATTCCGAACACGAGGAGAGCAAGCGAAAACGACAGGTCGCCGAAGTTCCAGATGATCGAGGCGACTACTGAGCTCGGGAGGATGTCCAGCGCGGTTCGGCTCGCCGCGATGATGACGAACTCCCGAGACGTCCCGTACAGTGCGAACGAGGTCCCCACAACCGAGACCCCGCTGGTGAAGACAGTGATTGCACGGCGGGACCGCCCCTGAAAAATCTCAGACGTCTCACTCATGGATCATAACGTGGTTATTATACCGGCCGTGCCGCGACTACTTGCTCGCTGTTTGTCCCGTTATCGCTTGACACGTTGCCGTATGCCGTCACGTTCTCGTGGCCCGTGACGTTCGCGTGGGTACCGTTCATCGACTCGTATTTCGTGGCGTCGTACTCCGTTGAGTTGTTATGACCTGCTGGGTGTTCACCTTCGTGTGCGCGAATGGACAGCGACTCAGCCTCGACTACGCTTCCGTTGTAGTACCCCTTCGCAACGACTGTCCGCCCGACGGACATCGTTTCCGGCATCGGGCCGTCATAGACGACAGGAACCGACTCGTTCTCGTCAGTGACATTAAAAGACAGTTGATCGTTTGTCTGTTCGATATCGATGACGATTCCTTCGAGGTTTACTCTGTCTCCGTTGTATTCGTTGGTGTCCGTTATCTTCGTTGGCGTCGTAAACTCGGCAGCACCACCCATCGTGGTGACGGCCATCGCCCCGAACAGTACCGGAATTAACACACCGCCGACGAGTAGTCGTGTCTTCGTTTGCATAGATGATCGTGCGATAGTGTGGCGTCACGGTCAGACCGTTCGGTCACAGCGCAGTTCGTGTACTCGTGTGAGTCCATGATGGCTACAGGAGTTTGTAACTACCGAACGCGTACGCACCCTTGTTCATGCGTAGGCATACGAACGGTTTCAGTAGCCCAGACCGTTCCCAGCTCCTGGGAACACACGCGGCTATTATCGCCCCGAACATATTCACTTCCTCATGACCAACATGGTCGCGTGACGCGTCGGGCGGAACGCAATTCGATACCTATGACTGAGACAGACGATCTTGACAGACGTCGGTTCATCGCGAGTATCGGCACAGTGGTTGCAGGAGCATCTATCGCTGGGTGTGCCGCACCTGGGACAACCTCAAGTGGGGGCGAGCAGTCACCGAGCGCCGAAACCGAGGCGGATGCCAGTACGGAGACGGCCGCGCCAACGGAGACGGCGACCGCTACGGAAACGGAGGCTGCGGCGTCTGGGAGCGGGGACGTCCCATCGTCAGTGTCATCGTATCTCAGCGACACGAGTAACTTCGACGGCAGTGTGGCCGACGCGACCGATCAAGACTCCGTCACGGTGGATGTCGGCGCATCGGGGAACAACGGGAACTTCGCGTACGCCCCGGCCGCAATCGAGGTTTCGACCGGGACAACGGTGCAATGGGAGTGGACCGGCAAGGGGGCCGCACACAACGTCGTAGCGGAAGACGAGACGTTCAATTCCGGGTCCTCAGCTAGTGGAACAGGCGTCAAGTTCGAGTACACCTTCGAGGAAACCGGCGTGTACAACTACTACTGTACGCCCCACAAGGCACTCGGGATGAAAGGCAGCGTCATCGTCCGGTAACGCCATATCGGCTGTCGGGCTGAACTACAGACCTGTTCGACTTTTTTCGAACGTAGCATCCCACCGACGGAGCGATGGTGCCCGTGTCTTGCGAACATTCGCTCCCAACTCAGGACAGGAGCCACATTCCGATGATTTCCGGCGCGGCCGGAACACAAACGCTCACTCAGCCACACTACACCGGACCAGTGTGACCTAGTTCCACCTGTGGGGCTGGGATGTCTAATAAAAGCCGCTTCGACGCGAATCGACACGCGGGGTCGCCGTCTTACGCTTCGTAGCCGGCGTAGTCCATCAGCTGTTTGAAGATGTCGGTGTCC
>NZ_JAAOHT010000062.1:0-26354 GCF_011440255.1 Haloarcula sp. JP-Z28
CGTACCTCGGGTTGCGGGTCCTCGTTAACTCCGACTACGGCCGCGTGATGGTCGCTGTCCGGGAGGATGAGGACCGCACCGAGATGTTCGGTTACAACGTGACCCGCATCAAGTTCGTCGTGTTCACGCTGGGGGGCGCGCTTGCGGGTCTGTCCGGTGTGCTGTACGCCGCACGGAACGTCTACATCGACCCGACCGTGTTTTCGCTGCTGTTCGCGACCCTGCCGGTCATCTGGGTGAGTATCGGCGGCAGAAAGAGCTTGCTCGGGGCCGTTGTCGCCACGCTCGCCATCGAATACCTCCGCATCTCGATGGCGGGTGAGCTGGCGCTAGTCCTGCTTGGCACCCTGTTGCTGGTGACGATTCTGGTCCTTCCGAGCGGCTTCGTTCCGTGGCTCCACGAGCGGATTGTCGAAACTCGACTCGGTCCGGGCGAAGCTGGCGGGGCCGACGCACCCGACGCGCCGAGTGAGGTGAGTGACTAATGAGTGATACTGAAACCGAATCCGACATCGACCCGCTTGGACCGAACGTCCGGCAAACCGCTGCGGAACTGGCAACGGGTGACAGAACGGAGACACTGCTACAGACCGACGGGCTCGTCAAGCAGTTCGGCGGGTTCACCGCCACTGACGACGTGGACTTCTCGGTCGCCGAGGGGGAACTACGCTGTCTCATCGGCCCAAACGGCGCTGGCAAGTCAACGTTACTGAACCTGATTACCGGGACGTACGAGGCCAGCGACGGCAGTATCTACTACAACGGCCACGACATCACTGACCTCGACCCACATGAGCGGGTTTCTCGCGGTATCAGTATGAAATTCCAGGTCCCGTCCGTGTACGGTGACCTGAGTGTCAGAGAGAACGTCAGGCTCCCCGTCCAGCAGTTCGCCGACGGGGAGGAGCGACGGCGGCTGGTCGCCGAGGCTATCGAGGCTGCGGGCCTTACCGGCTACGAGGACGTTGCTGCGTCGCAACTCTCACACGGCCAACAGCAGCAACTGGAAATCGGGATGGCCGCCGCGCTCGAACCCGAACTCCTCCTGTTGGACGAGCCGGTCGCCGGCCTCGACGTGGCCGAACGCGAAGCTATTGCCGAGCGGATCAGGCGGCTCAACGAGGAGGAAGGGATCGCCTTCATTGTTATCGAACACGACACCGACTTCGTCGCGAGCATCGCCGAAGAAGTGACCGTCCTGCACAACGGTGAGGTGTTCCGCGAGGGACCGATTGAAGAAATCGAATCCGACCCAGAGGTCCAGCGGATATATCTGGGAGGTGAGTCATGATGCTCGAACTCGACGAGGTTTCTGCAGCCTACGACACAACGCCGATACTGCGGGATGTGGACCTCTCCGTCGAGGAGGAAGAAATCGTCGGGGTGATGGGGAAAAACGGCGTCGGCAAGACGACGCTGCTGAAGACGGTGATGGGCTTGCTGGAGCCCAGCGAGGGGACCATCAGCTACGACGGCACGGACGTGACTCACGCGAGTGCTGATATATCTGGGAGGTGAGTCATGATGCTCGAACTCGACGAGGTTTCTGCAGCCTACGACACAACGCCGATACTGCGGGATGTGGACCTCTCCGTTGAGGAGGGAGAAATCGTCGGGGTGATGGGGAAAAACGGCGTCGGCAAGACGACGCTGCTGAAGACGGTGATGGGCTTGCTGGAGCCCAGCGAGGGGACCATCAGCTACGACGGCACGGACGCAACTCACGCGAGTGCCGACGAGCGCGCCCGGGCCGGAATCGGCTACATCCCGCAGGGCCGGGACGTGTTCCCCAAGCTAACCGTCGAGCAGAACATCAAGATGGGCGAGACCATCCGGTCGGAGAGCGACGAAACGCTGTACGACCAGATATACGATTACTTCCCCGTGCTCGAAGAACGGGCCAGTCAGGAAGCCGGAACGCTCTCGGGCGGGCAACAGCAGATGCTCGCCATCGGCCGCGCACTGGTCTCGAATCCTGACTTGCTCTTGCTCGATGAACCGTCCGAGGGCATCCAGCCCTCTATCGTCGACCAGATCAGCCAGGATATGCAGACGATCAACGACGACCTCGGGACGACGATTCTGTTCGTTGAGCAGAACCTCGGGGTCATCCGCGAGATGGCCGACCGCTGTTACGCGATGGAGCGTGGCACGGTCGTTGACGAACTCGGTCCGTCGACTATTGCCGACGAGGACGCGATTGCGGAGTACCTCGCGGTCTGAGACGGACTGCCGTCGCCGTTCCACGCTGCTGGCACCCGCTTTCGGACGGTCGCCTGCGGAATGACGCGTGGCGGTTCGGACGCGGGTGGACTGTCGGCTACCTAATTCCTTCCTGATTACACGCAAGCAACCGAATCAACAGGAACTTGAGTACCCACTGAACAGACCTGTACACGAATGTCCGATCGTGACTCATGGATATCGAACCTCGGTTTCGTGCTTGCTGCCGTCGGCGGTGCGGCAGGTCTGGGGAACATCTGGCGGTTCCCGTGGCTGACCGCCGGAAACGGTGGCAGTGCGTTCCTCATCGTCTACCTGCTCGTTGTCGTCGGCATCGGCGTCCCGGGATTGCTCGCTGAGTTCGTCCTCGGACGCTGTGGCCGACAGACGCCAACCGCGGCGTTGCGCTCGCTCACCGGCTCCCGCTGGGGGTCGTGGCTGGGCGCGTTTAACGTCCTCACAACGCTCGTCATCCTCTCGTTCTACTCTGTCGTCGGCGGGTGGATCCTTCGCTACACGCTCGTCTCACCGGTTGGGACGTACTTCGGGCAGCCCCAGCAGTACTTCGGGGCAATGAGCTTTGGCCTCGAAGCGGTCGCCTTTCACCTGCTGTTCCTCGGTATCGTTGCCGCCATCGTTTTCTTTGGCATAAGCAACGGTATCGAACGCGTCTCGAAGGTGATGCTTCCCGGTGTTGTAATTATCTTGCTCGGCCTCGCTGTGTGGACAGCCACCCAGCCGGGGACGGCCGCCGGCTACGCGTTCTATCTCAGTTTTGACGCCGAATACCTCGCCGTGAACTTCCTGAGCGTTATCGGGCCAGCGGCAGGCCAGGCGCTGTTCACCCTCTCGCTCGGTGCTGGAGTGATGCTGACGTACGCCTCGTATCTCGACGACAACGCATCTCTTCCGCGAGATACGCTGGTCATCGCTGTCTCGAACACGTTCATCGGTGTCCTCGCCGGCTTGGTCGTCATTCCGCTGTTGTTTTCCCAGGGTGTCGACCCCGGACAGGGCGGCCCTGGCGCATTGTTCGTCGCGCTCGCGACGGCATTTGCGACGCTTCCGGGCGGGGAGCTCGTCGCGACGGCGTTTTTTGCGACCGTGTTGATGGCCGCGGTGACCAGCGGTATCAGCCTGCTCGAAACGCCGGTGGCAACGCTCGTCGATAGCTTTGGCGTCCCGCGACGCCGGGCCACGGTACTGGTCACGGTCCTGCTTGCGGCCACTGGGAGCGGGCTGGCACTCACAAGCTCGGTGTTCCAGTTCGTCTCCGGCACGCTCGCAGACCTGATGTTGACCGTCGGGCTGTTCGCATTCACTGTCATCGTCGGCTGGCTGCTGCGCGGGGACGCGCTGGCCGAGTTCCGCGCTGGAACTGACCGTTTCGAATGGCTAGCCAAGCCGTGGCTTCTGACCGTTAGCTGGGTTCTCCCCGTCGTCGTGTTGTTCCTGTTGACGAACACGCTCGCGTCGCTCGCCGGGATCTCAGTGGGACTTGGCGGTCGAGTGATTATCGCTGTCATCGGCACTGTTGCTCTGGCTGTCGTCGTTCGAAACGGAAGCCGGAGCGACCGGCTGAGTTCGCACTAGTCTGACTGTCCTGACTCAGTCCTTCTCCAGAAGCCGTCTAACCGGTGTCCGTGTCACGCATGACTACGGACCACGACAAGCTCAACCACTCAAGCCTGAAACGACGGTAAAATTGCCCACCGAGCACAAGTCGACGACTCTCCCTGTCACCAACTCGCCGTTGAGATCAGCCCTGTTCAGACAATGCCTTTCGACGTTCTGTCGTCGGCTGTCGCTAGCACTCCTCGCAACTGCAGTAGCGCTCGCAGACGGGGTTAGCGCAGTCGGGACTGCGCGCTGAGCAGAACTCCCGGCCGTGGGTAATCAGCAGGACGTGCAGCGGATAGGTCAGTTCGTCGGGAATGATTGCGTCTAGCTCGTCGTGGGCGCGCTTGTTCGTTGCTGATTCGGTTACCAGCCCGAACCGCTTGGAGACCCGCTCGACGTGGGTGTCGACAGCCATTGTCGGCTTCCCGAAGTGGAAGTTCAGGACGACGCTGGCGGTCTTTGGGCCGACGCCCTTGATATCGGTGAGCCAGCCTTTCGCCTCGTCGGTTGGCATGGCGTCAAGGAAGGCAAGAGAGTAGGCCCCACCGGTTTCCTCGCGGATGGCCGCAAGCGCCCGCTGAATGCGGGCGGCCTTCTGGTCGGGGAGCCCTGCGACGCGGATGGTGTCGGCCAGTTCGTCGTGGTCTGCCGACTCAATGGCTGCGAAGTCGCTGTATGCCGTGAACAGCGCCTCGGAGGCTCGGCGTGTATTCTCGTCGGCTACGTTCTGTGAGAGAATCGTCGTCACCAACTGTCGAACTCCCTCGCCAGGGTCGGCGCTGGCGTCGGCGCCGTGGTCGCTTGTGCGTTCGACCGGGCCGTGCAGCGAGACGAGGTCGTCGTGGAGGTCACGAACACTGGCGGCGTCCCACTCCTCAGTCATCGACATACTTCTGCCAAGGCCCAGACCGACTTCAAGACACCGTCCTCGTTCGGTTTCGACTCGGGCCGGTCCACGCTGGCTCTATACCTTGCCAGAGACGGCCTTCGACGGTGCCACGCCACTCACTAGACTGTGAGTAGGGAACAGCAAGACCGGTGTCGGGCTGTCTACCAGGGCAAGTCCCCCGTCACTATCAGCAACGGCGTCTAGCGATGGCGCGAGGACAGTCATGGATGGCTTCGCCTGAGCCGACTGAGATATAGGTGTCATTGAGTGTGAATACCTTCTTACCTACACGAAGTGAATGGCCATGTATGGGGATGCGCTGTGAACTCTTTGGACATGAATTTGGAGATTCGAAAATAGAGGAGTCGTACGATGAAGGCGAGCGCGGCACTGTTCTAACCGTTCGGGAATACAGGTCTTGCCAGCGATGTGGACATATCCGCCATATCTCTGAGAATCGAGGCTTGATATCCACCATAGCGGAATCGAAAGCAAATGACGAGCGGTCGGACGATGCCGAATACAGAGCCGAAACCGAGCGGCAAGTGGGACGGAGAGAGTATGCAGAGGACGAGATCGAGGCGACGGACACGGGTCAGCCGGCGGAAACGGAACCGACCGATACTCCCGAATCGACTGCGGATGCCTCGGATACGGTCGCAAATCCATCCTCGGATACGGAAATGAGTGATGCGTCATCGGCGGTGACCGCATCGACACCACCGGAGCGGACTGACGATGCCGTGATACTGTCTGAATCAGCGACACAAGAACCAGATGACGACGGCTCCACGCCGCCGAATAGCGACGATGCAGTCATCATTGATGATGCTTCAGACACTGTACACTCGTCGTCTGAAACTTCCGAAGGATCAGGTACTGGGAACGGCCAAGATGAGAGTTTGCACACAGCGGACGACCTAGAGAGTACGACAACCGATTCAGGCCCCACATATCGGTGCCCAAGATGTGAGTTCGAACTCCCAGTGAATGAATCGTCGTTCTTTCGCGGTGATGTCTGTCCACAGTGTCGAGTCGGTTACCTCGAGGACACATCGGACAGCGAGTCCTAAGCCTTCGACGAGACGCACCCCCCAGAGAGATGGTCACTATGGAACAGTAGTTTTGCAATGAGCGCCCGCTCAATAGTTCTGGAACAGCAGTTTTCGCACGTCATCTTTCGTCCGTGCGCTCACCGTTGAACCGTCGGGGAGCGTGACTTCGTATGGTTCGTCGGTTTCATCTGACCGAGTCCACTTTTCGTCATGTTCAGTCAGCAAACGGTTCGCGACCGACAGGGTGTCTCCCGGAGCGTTGTTGGGCTCGGCTGCGTCACCGGTTTCGACGGTATCGGGTGCTGGACCAGCCTGTCCCGACGTATCGGTTTGTGTGCTATCGTGTCCGTCGCCGGCCGCATCCGCCGAGTTATCTGGACCAGTTGCCCCTTCTTCATCACCTTCGTCTGCTTTCGTCTCGGACTCGACATCTGCGAGGCGAGTGGCGAGTTCACTTGTCCCAAGCGCCGAGAGCAGCTTCCCTCGCATCTCGTCGGCGTCAATACCACTTCCGGGAACCTCCGACACCTCGGACGCGATGCGTTGGAGTTCCGGATACTCAGCTGAGGCGATTCGCTCGTAGTCGGGACGGCTCAGGCCTTGCTCGCCTTCGAGCTGGTCCGGTGGTGTGTATGTATCGAGGAGGTAGTCCACGACATCTTGCGTACGAATATGACCGTACGTTTCGATGAACGCGTCTTCAAGGTCCTCTTGAATTGCCGTTAAATCCGCCTGTTGTGTGTCCGTAATCTCGATCTCCGGCATTGCCTCAAACATCGGTCGCCCAACTCATAACTCGTTCCCTAGAGGGGGCGAACTGACGGAACCATTGTATAGCAGAGACACGCATACTCTGGTATGCGGTGCCCCCGCTGCGACTCCGACCTCAGCACGTACACGCTTGCGACCGGCAACCAGACAGCGATCGTCTGTGAATCGTGCGGCTTCGCAGACCTCTCTACGTCCCATCACAACGAGGCATCTCCTCCAGAGTCCTGGGAACTCGCTTTTGCCCGGTTCAACCAGCATCCTGATTCTACCCCCGGGAAACCCGAGAATACTGGCCGGACACCCAGCGTCCCGATTCCAGAGAGTGACGAATCCACAGACCGACCAGAGTTCTCGCTTGAACAGGCTGGTGTTGCGGTCGGCATCTCTCTGGGGTCTGATGCTAACACGTTCCGACAGGACGCTGCTGACGAATTGAACCGCGTTATCGACGAGAGCGAAGGTGAATCAAGTGGAGACGGTACAGCCAATTTTGATGAGAACGATACGGACAGTCAAAACGCGGACACTGAAGCTGACGAAAACGGGGACGAAACTGAGTAACGTCAAACGTCGGTCGAATTATCTGGAACGAGGACCAGGCACAGATTCTGGCTGATGTCGGCGAGTATTGTGTCGGTGCGGGAGTACCCGTTACTCAGCGGAGGCGTCTGGTTCCTCGGGCTGCTCGGTCTGCCCTTCGCGCTCCTCTTCCGACCGCGCTGCGACGAGTGCTCCCTGTGCGACGCTATACAGTGGATTCTCGGCCTGGCGGACATCGCTGATCGAGAATGGTATCTCGGAGTCATTGATCCGTTCGGCGAACAACTCTTCGAAGCCATCAGGACTCGATGTCCCGCCAGTCACAACGACCGGGACATCCAATCCCTCCTCGACATCTTCCTCATCAACTTCACTGATGATGTTTTCGATGACATAGTCGAGGAGATTGTCGTAATAGATGCTCAATGCACCTTCAATACCACCGACATCCGTCTCAAAGTTGAGTGCGAAGTCTTCTTCTTTGACCGAAGTAACCTTATCTACGGGCGTGCCGGTCGCCTGTGCAGCTTGCTCGTCGATCCAGTCACCACCGCGTGCGATGGAGAACTTCATTACGGGGACTGCATAGTACGACAGACAAACGTTGGTCATCCCAGCGCCAAAGCTGATGCCGAGGCCAGTGAACTCACGATTTGCAAGCTCCGAGTAGATGACGGCCATCCCCTCATTGATCGGCTCTGGGCTGTATCCCATATCAGTAAGGAGTGACTCAACCGTCTTTTGATGATACAGCGTCGAAACATCGGCGTCGATAGGGTCCGCAGGAACCGAGAAAAACAGACGCTCATTCGGGTACTCCGGTTGTCCCACCACCTGTTCAGTGATGAGCTTAATCATCGGAATTGCTGATTGCTCGTCGCTTGAGAGAATCCCGGCCTGCATCGGTCGGCGCGTCTCCTCGCTGAAGATGTTCGCGAAATTCAGGGCGTCATCGCCAACAATATAGACCCGATCATCCTTGCGGATGTGGAGAACGTCACTTCTCGACAGCATTTGTTCGGCCATATCGCTGTAGTCAATTTCAACGAAGGAGTTCCGTTGCTGCACGAATACTGTTTCGTTACCATCTTGACGTGCAGACAGGAGGTTCATCGTACCGACATCGAGACCTTGGGGCATACAGTTGTATTCCTCCTACCAAGTTGAAAAAACTAGCCTATAATATAGAACAAATTACAACTTACGTACCAACTTTGGAGCGAAAGAAGTGTAAGGATATGCTAACATGATAAAAGCAACCCAACAAAACCGCCACAGTAGAGCGTGTATGGGCCAATCAGACTGTTCACTCGAAAAACAATGACCGAAGGCGGCTCATAAGACCTTTTTGCTCTTCGACACCAGTCTCTACATCATCGTCTTCGGCCTGCTCATTCCGGAACTCGGTAAGAGCGTTGACCTGCTCTTCGGTTCCAGTGCTTCGATCCGTATTTGATTGGCCACCTTGCAGCTGCCTGAGTCCATCTACTGCGTCGTCAACATCGTTGCTGTCGGCCCGTGTCGTGGTCGCCTCGGAGTTCTCGATAGCCGTCTGGTCGAGGTCGGAGTCTGTGTCCGGCATATCTAGATTCAGCCGCTTGGTCTTGGGCTGTTGTTCGACGCCGCCCCAGGATAGTTCCGCCCCCTCCATGGCTTGCTCTATGTCGCTGTCTACGTCTGCTTTGCTGACTGACTCTGACTCACTCTCGGCCGAGTCAACCGGCTCGGCTGACTCAGCTGGCGTTGTTGCTCGCTCGAGGTAATGTGCGACCAGTGCCGCTCCTGTCGACGCTACAAGTGTAACTAGGCCAGTAGCGTAGACGCTGATAGTCCAGACGCTACCGTTGATGCCCTCACTGGTCGTCCACCCGTACGGAAAAACATCAACCAGAATCACAGTTGCAGCGAGACAGAACACTGTGCCAGCGGCACTGACAACTCGGGTTTTGAAGCCCACTGGGAGGAGCACGACGACGCTCAATAGCACGGAGGGCAGTCCAATGAACCCGACGACGAGTGCAATCTCCCGGATCTGCCAGTACAGCGTACTCCCGGATTCTAGGACGTTACTGTACAAAAAGAGGCCGAATCCGACGACGGCAAGCGTGACTCCAGCGAAGAAGAGGCCAAACCCGATATAGATGTCTCGCTCTTTATCCGGTTCGCCGATATAATCGCGATAAATCGACCTGAGCCTGTCGCGATAGCCCGACACAGGATCGGCAGATTCAGGGGACCTGTTCGATGTAGATGCAGGGCTCATTCAATTTGTTATTTTGTTCGGATGGGTGTTAAAGATGAGCTTACCCCTTGTCACTCAAACTTTGTTACGATAATTCGAGGCGAAAGACGCACCATTCACGGCGGGAATGAAGCCGACAGTTGGCGTTTCCACGCCTGTTCGACAAATCTACGGGCAGAGTATGCCTGTGAGAACAGGTCGTCCGCTGAACCCTGCTCTCCGAACGTGGGAATCCCTGCGCTTCAGCACGGGAGGGTCTCAAGCAGGGCAAGGCGACACGTCGGTTCAGGGACGTGAGGGAGTCACTCCCTCTTCAATAATGATCCCGTCGTTCTGAATGTGGATGAAGATGGTCTGTTCAGGCTCATCAGAGACTGTGACGGCAGCGACTGACTCGTGCTGTCCGTCGAGGACGGCCTTGACCTTATAAACGCCATCCTGTAACAAGCTAACCGAACAACCCGACTGACCTGCCAGAAGGTGATAACGTGCTGTATGACACCATTCCTTGTCATCGTATATTTTTATCTGGATATCATGCTCGGCGTCGGTGGCATTTCTGATGTGGAGGTCTTCGCGTGCTAAGCGCCACTCTTCACTGGTCGCCGAGAGGAGTGTTCGACTGTTGGAGGGCATGTCGACATCGTGCCTATGTTATAGCTGAAATATATATTTTAAGAATAAATAGCGAAGATACACGTCGGGCAGTCTGCAACTCACATATATGCGCACAACCACTACCCGGTGATTGCTACTTATTCATGTCTAACCTAGCGAAGCAGATTCTCAAGATACTGGAAGCACAAGGAAACGAAATGGCATCTGTGATGTTCGTGCTTGACCAGTTAGAGAAAGCGGAGACCCAGTTCTCCATGGCGGAGTTTGATGAGACGGTTGACCAACTTCGTAGAGATGGCGTTGTCCGGGTCACGAACAGTTCCGACCCCCGAAATAACTGGCAACTCCAACGGCGGTAGCAGCCCGACAAGAGCAAGATGGGTACGCAGTTACTAATGAGGTGTGATAGAAGGCTCCGAGTAAACGTGGGTAGCTCCTCGTTATGGGCTTCGAGTTCTGCAATCTCGTCGTTTAATTGCTCTTATCGTCTGCAGCGCCACTGGCTGCAATGTTGTCCATGTGCCTGATGCCGTCGATACGCCTGCGGCCACTCACCCTGCCAGCGGTCGTACCACGTCGGATTTTTATTTATCCATCACCTTCATAATTATATGCAATTTTACGAGGATATCGTGGTCGGCGACGTCCGACAGTCGGATGGATACACTGTGTCGAAATCCGAAATCACCGAATTCGGCGAAAAGTATGACCCGCAACCGTTTCACACCGACGAGGAGGCAGCGAAAGACTCAGTCTTTGGCGGACTAGTCGCATCTGGGTGGCAGACCGCCGCGATCTGTATGCGTCTCAACGTCGAGACCAGCAAGGACATGGCGACACAGGCTGGCGTCGGCGTCGACAATCTCCGCTGGCATCAGCCACTCCAGCCCGGTGACACGCTACGATTACGAACCGAAATCATCGACAAGCGACCCTCCGACAGTGACCCGAGCCGGGGGTACCTCACCGCCCGCCACGAAGGACTGAATCAGGACGACGAACTCGTCATTTCATACGAGGCGACAGCCATGATCCGCCGCGAGACCGACGAGTGACGACAGGGTCAGGCAGTCTGTGATACCTGTGTGGCAGACCGGTCGTTCCGAGAAATACAATCACTTTAGCCGGGTTTTAGGGCTTAACAGTGCGGGATTCACGAGTCGACACGGCCAAGGAAATCCAGTTGATGCGTATGGTACAGCAGTTCGGCGGCAGCGACCTGCGCACGTCGGCGTGCCAGCCAGCCGTCGAGTTCCTCGAAGTCGCTACCAGTCATCTCGCCGACCGCGTCCTCGATAGTGTCGAGAATGTATCTGAGGAAGTAGGCTTCGTCAGCCGGGTAGCTCCCGTCGACAGGCCGGACGACCCAGTCCGACCCGGCCACCCCTGACAGCGTTATGCTGTCGAGGCGCTGGAGATGGGCAAGCACGTCGCCGCCGGCACGGCTGTCACCGCCCTCTTTCGCGTCCATGTGGTCGTGATAGTGCTGTTCGACTGCCCGGTCGGCTGGATGGCTCGGCTGAAAGCGGGTCGCCCCGTCGAACGTGATCGGGAAGTAGTACAGGCCACCCGGTGCAAGCGGTTCGAGCAACGTCGGCAGTTTCTGACGGTCGAGAATATCGAGCAGGGCGGCCCCGATGAGAAGGTCGTATTTGCCGTCGGCGGCCGCCGCATGGGCCACCGCCTCGGCCTGTACCGTCTCAATTTCGATTCGTCGGTTTTCGGCTTTCAGGACGAGTGGGCTGTCGCCTATCGACATCTGACGGTCGACGGCCCAGTCCCGGATGTGGTCGGGCAAGTGAGCTACGTTCTCCGACTGAATATCGACTGCAGTGTAGTGGACTTCTCCCGCGGGAAGCACGTCCCATTCGAGGAACCGGGTGAGCATCGTGCCGATGCCGGCCCCGATTTCGAGGACACGTAGCGGCCCGTCGCTGTCGGCTGCCCGGGCCGCCAACTGCTCGCGGAGCATCTCGACCAGCCGGCGGTCCAGCGCGCGGTCGTCGACAGTCCGTTTCGCCCGCAGATACCGCTGGAACGATTCCGTCACGCCGGTACCTCCGTGGGCTGAACAATATCAGACAGCAGGTCCCGAACCCGCCCGACCGTCTCTTCCCAATCCGGGTGCGTCTCGTAGTTCCGTCTCGCGGCCCACCCCATCTCAGCCAAGCGGTCCCGGTCGGTGGCGAACCGCTCCAGTTCGCGAGCGACGGCTGCCGAGTCGTCCGGGTCGACGAGTACCCCTGTTTCGTCGTCGGTTACGATGTCGGCCGCTCCGCCAGCCCGGGTGGCCAGCGCCGGGAGGCCGAAGCTCATCCCCTCCAGATAGACGATGCCGAACCCTTCGTACCGGGACGGTACCGCAAGGACGTGGCTCGACCGGAGGGTTTTCGCCAACTCGCCGTCTGGGAGCCGACCCGCGAACTGCACGCGGTTAGCTAAATCGTGTTCGCGGACGCGCTCCTGTACCGAAGTCACGTGGGCTGCATCGACGTGGCGACCGACGACGGTGAGGTCGATGTCGGCAGCAGCCGCAGCCACACCATCGACGAGCGTATCGAGCCCCTTTCGAGGCGAGACATTTCCGACGAAAACAACCTGCAGCGGCTCGGTGGTAGCCCGTCGCTCGATTGTCGCTCGGTCGATATCGGGGTCGAACTGGTCCCCAGCCGGCGGCGCGACGGTGGTGTCCTCGGGGTCGACGCCGAGGTTGGTAACGACGTTCCGGGTCGTGGCGCTGTTACAGACTACGGCCTCGACAGTCCCGAGGTAGCGACGCTCGACCGCCCGGTACAGCGGTGCAAGTCGGCGCGGCTCGCTCGCCCGCAAGTGGTGGACGACGCTGACAATCGGGTACGAGAGGGCACGGTTTGTGCGGACGAGCGACGGATGGGCGAGTTCGTCCTGTAACATGACATCGACATCCACATCCAGCCGCTGGCGGAGCTTTCGCGACCCGTTGTCGAGCAGCCCTCTGTGGTAGTCACGCCAGGGGAGCTGGATACACTCGACAGTGTCGCCGGCCGCTCGGAGTCCCTCGACGAGTTTTCTATCGTATCGAAACCCGCCTGACTGCTCGTCGAGGCTCCCGTACAGGGTCAGGCCGACCCTCATACGGCGGCGTTGTAACTCGCAGCGGCTTCATCGTCCTCCCAGATGGTGACCGACAGTTCGGTGACCGTCTCGTCGGTGACACGCTCGGTGACACGCTCAAAGATAACACGGGCAAACCGCTCCACGCTGGGGTTGTAGCCTTCGAACTCCGGGAGGTCATTGAGCATCGTGTCCCGGTACCGGTCGGCGAGTGACGACAGGGCTGTGTCGGCATTGTCGATGTCGACGATGTAGTCGAACTCGTTGAGTTCGGGGCCGCGGAAACATAGTTCGACCCTGTAGTGGTGTGAGTGCGGGTCACCCTCGGGCCCCGGGTTCGGGACAGTGAGATAATGCTGTGCCACGAACTCAGTCCGAACCGTCGTCGCGTACATACTCGAACGAACGGCCGGGACCCACCTAAATCACGGGTGTCCGTTGTACGTCAACACTACCTGTACAGCGTCGTCTGGCCGGCTCTCTAGCAGTTGATACGCTTCGGCTGCACGCTCGATATCGATCTCATGTGTCAGTAGCGCCGAGAGGTCAGTGTCGCTCAGCCACGACCGGACGACATCCAGCCGCCGGTCCTTGTCCCAGCGGTCGGCGTGATCCGGATCGATGCGGCTCACCTGACTGCTGCGAAGGCGGATGTGGCTCCGGTGGAAGTGATGCCCGAGGTCAAGCGAGACATCCTTTGAGCCGTACCACGAACCGACGATGACCTGACCGGCATAGCCAGTGGCGTCGATCGCTCTGTCGAGTGCGGTTGGGTTCCCCGAGAGCTCGAACGTGATGTCGGCGTCGTCGTCATCGAGATTCCCGGGAGAGACTGAGCGGTCTGCCCCGAGCGCTTCCGAGAGCCGACGGCGGCCCGCACAGGGATCGACCGTCACGAGCGACGCCAGCGGAAAATCGGCCAGCAGCCCGGTCGTCAACAGGCCCACCGGCCCCTGACCGAAGACGACAACCCGAGCCCCGATACGCGGTCGAGCGTCCATCACGAAGTTGACCGCCGCTTCGACGTTCGGGATGAACACCGCCTGCTCCGGCGGTAACGTCGTGGGAATAAGCGACGACGGCTCGGCGACGAAGTGGCTTTCGTGTGGGTTGAACGCGAACACACGCTGGTCGAGCCAGTCGTCGTCAACCGCGTCCCCGACGGCCGTGACACAGCCGACTGCGGCGTAGCCGTACTGCAGTGGATACGAGAACGTACCATCAAGGGCGTCGATCGTCTCGTCGGTCGCGAGTTCCGAATCGACCTCACCACGGTACACCAACAGCTCTGTTCCGGGACTGATTCCTGAGAGTTCGGTTCGAACACGGACCTCCGATGGTCCGGGGTCAGGCACCGCTTCTTCGTCAACCCGAACCGACTTCCCGCCGGTAAAGTACAGCGTTCTGGCGGACATTACACCGTCTCCTGAGGACGTGGGCGGCCGGTGCCGATGTTTCGATGCCAGCTCCTTCGGACGTGGCGACGGCTCCGGGAATGCACGTCTCCTATCCAGGCTTTCTCCGACTAAAAAGTACCTCCTGATTGACTACAAGTATCCCAACGAATCCAGTCGGTCCCTGTCGCTTTCGGCGCCGTAGACGCGCGACACTGGGAGCGGCTCGGGCGGACGCAGGTCGGGCTCGCGTTCCCCGCTGTCGACGCCGTCGGTCTCGGCCCACGGCACCGCCAGCAGCGCCGGGACTGGCGTGTGCATCGGATGGCCGTACAACCCCCACTCCCCGAAGAGATTGCCGTGGTCGGCGGTGACAGCGATGCGGCCGTCGACGTTTTCAGCCAGCGCTTCCACCTCCCGGAGGACATACCGGAGGTTCGCCTCGTAGGCGTTCCAGACGCGGTCCGCCGAAACCTCGCCACGACGGAGCGCGACCCACGGGTTGGCCGTGTTACTATGACTCCCGGTGCGGGCAAGCCCGCCGTCGCCGTCGAGCGGCTCGGGGACGAACGGGTGATGTGGTTGCATATAGTGGACGACCAGCCGCTCGGGGTCCAGCCGCCGGGCTAGCGCGATGGCCCGGTCGGTCACGGCTGCAGCCGGGACAGTGTTCAGGTCCTCGTCCCACGCGTACTTCCAGACCTCGTCCAGCGCAGCGAAGGCGTCGGCATCGAGATACCGGTCGGTCCACGTGTTGCCGGTGACCATGACGGTTTGAGCTGTTTCTGGATGACCGGGGAACGTGTTTTCCAGCCACTCCGAGGAGGAACTCCCGACCGAGCGGACCGTCGAAACGGTACCGAACAGCCCGGTGTCGGGGGCGACAGCCCGTAACAAATCAGCACGACAGGCATCGAGAACAACGAGAACGTCCCACTCGCGCTGGTAGACGTTTGTTCCGTACGGAACCCGCCGGCCCAGCGCCTGCAATGCGCGCAAGTACGCTGTCCCGAGCCGGCTCATTCCCGGTTCTGTCACGTCTGGTGTTCGGCGGCGGCCAATAAAATCCCACTGGCGATATGATATATATGCGAGGACGCCCGCGTTCGAGTGTGCATTGTCTGTTCGTCGGTGCGGGCAGTATCGCGGCGGAGTACGCGGCCGAGCTGGCAGACAGCCCGCTCTCGCTGGCGGGCGTCTGCGACCTCGAAGAAGACCGGGCGACAGCACTCGCCGCGGCGCACGACTGCCCGGCCTTTACCGACCTCGACACCGCGCTTTCCGCCGTTGACGCGCCGCTGGTTGTGAACCTGACGAACCACGCCGCCCACGCACCGGTGACCCGAACGGCGCTCGAAGCCGGACGGCACGTCTACTCGCAAAAGCCCCTCGCACTGGACGAGGCGGCGGCCGCGGAGCTCTTGGCGCTGGCCCAGGACCGGAATCTGGCATTGGGCTGTGCCCCGGGGACGCCCGATGCGCCCTCACAGCGTCGCGCCGGGCAAATGCTCGCCGACGGCCGTATGGGACCCGTTCAGCTGGGGTACGCCCACGCCCACGTCGGTCGCGTGACAGATTGGCACGACCGACCCGGCTCGTTTCTCTCTATCGGGCCGCTGTACGACGGGGGCGTCTATCCGCTCGCGCTGCTGGTCTCGTGGTTCGGCCCTGTCAAATCCGTTCAGACCGCAACGACACTCGATAGCTGGCCCGAGCGAGAGCCAGAGCGACCGTCTGCACCCAGCCACGTCGAGGCGATGCTTTCGTTCGACGGAGGGCTGACGGTCCGGCTGACCGCGAGCTTCTACGCGCCACACCGGAGCCGTGAGTTCTACGGGCTCGAACTCCACGGTGACGACGGGTCGTTATATCTCCGTGGGACCGGCGCGATGGCTGATAGTACGACCGCCGTGCAGTACGGTCGTATCGGCCGCGAATACATCGATGCTCCCGCACAGCACCCTACGCAACCCTACCGCTATCTCGACCCGGTCGAGTCGCTTGCGGCCAGTGTCACCCGGGGGACCCCATCGCGGATGACGGGTCGCCGCGGTGCCCACATTGTTGCAGTCTGTAACGCGATTGAGACGGCTGCCGAGACGGGCGAGTCTGAGACTGTGTCCGACTACGGCACGGCGGCGGACTCAACGCCACCGCCGACCGTCACCCCGGACAGAGACTGGGACGGGAGCCGGGAGCAAGCGATTCGGCTCCCGGCTATCGGCTTTGGCTGTTCCCGATATCGTGACGGAACGTACATCGACCGTGCGGACTCTATCGCGGCGGCCCTCGACGCCGGCTACCGACTGCTTGACAGTGCTGAACTGTACGGGAACGAACACCGTATCGGCCGCATTCTGGCTGCCCCCGGTGCCCCCGACCGGCGTCGGGTGTTCATACTCGGGAAAGTCTGGCGCACGAACCACCGTCGAGAGCACATGCTGACGGCCTGTCGGAGCAGTCTCGACGAACTGGGTATCGACGCGTTCGACTGCTATGCCCTGCACTGGCCCGAGGCGTTAGCTCATCGCGGGTCGCTAACGCGACTGGCCGAGAAATCGGTCGCGCGTCAGGAGGCGTTGACCTTCCCCAAAAACGATCGTGGCGACATCGAGACGGACTCGGTCTCACTCCAGCGCGCCTGGGAGAATCTGGAGGCCCTCCACGAACGAGGCTGGACGCGCACGCTCGGGCTCTGTAACGTCTCGCAGACACAACTGGAGACAGTCATCGAAACGGGGACTGTCAGGCCGGCGCTGGTACAGGTCGAGCGCCATCCGTACCAGCCACAGACAGACCTCATTGAATACTGCCACGAACGCGGCATCAGGGTCGTCGCTCACTCCCCGCTGTCAGCCCCCGGACTGCTCGACGAGCCTGTTCTGGCGGCTATCGCGGAGGAGTACGGCCTATCACCAGCCGGCGTGGTACTGGCCTGGAACGTCACACAGGGCGTCGTTCCGATTCCGTCCAGTACGACACCGTCCCACATCGTCGAGAACCTCGCCGCCGCTGGGCAGCGACTCGACGCAGAAGCGTGTGCCCGCATCGAGGCACTTCGACAGCCGGATTTCGAGCGGTAAGCGGTGCAATTGGCAGTATCATTATGTGACTGAACGCCGAACCTAGCCCATGGCCGCGACGGAGACACAGGGACGTTCCCTCGACGTAGCCTCACTGGATAGCCGACACTGGCTTGGTATCATCGCGGCACTCGTCACAGCCGCGATACACCTCCTTCTCGGCGTCAGGCTGGCTCCATCCGGGCTCGGTATCAGCTTCATCCTCGCGGGACTGGGGTTTCTCGGCGCTATCGCGCTGGTCGCCTTGGGTATCCGCCGTCGCCTCGTCTACGCTGTCGGTATCCCGTTCACGCTCGTCCAGATACTGCTGTGGTACTACGTCAACTTCGCCGCCGGGCCGAAATCGTTCCCGGCTGATGTCGGGACTCTCGGCGCAGCCGACAAGCTCGCACAGCTCGTCCTGCTTGCGGTCCTCGTTGCGCTGTTGCGATGAGCGAAGCTAGCACGGCGGCGAACAGCCGGGAACCAGGAGGGTTCGATGGCCGAGCAACACGGTGACAGCCCAGTTCCCGTCGAACTCTCTGTGGTCGGTGGGTTCCTCATAGCCGTCATCGTCGGCATGCTGTTTCCCGCCGATGCGATGACGCGCTGGATGTTCCACCCGGCGGTCGTCGCGGGCTGTTGCTGGGCTGGACAGCTCTGGTACGTCGGCCGAAAGCTCAGCGTCCCGCCGGCTGCCGGTAACCCCTGGCGCTACATCTTCGGGATGGCGAACACCGTGACGCTACTCCGGGGTGGGCTCTATGCTGTCGTTGCGGGCTTTCTCGTGGTGCCGGCGACGACCGACCTCGCCTGGGTCCCGGCGGCGTGTTACGGCGTCGGCGTCGTGCTGGACAAACTCGACGGCACCGTCGCCCGAACAGTCGGCGAACAGACGCA
This sequence comes from Haloarcula sp. JP-Z28, assembly GCF_011440255.1. Lineage (NCBI taxonomy): Archaea > Methanobacteriati > Methanobacteriota > Halobacteria > Halobacteriales > Haloarculaceae > Haloarcula > Haloarcula sp. JP-Z28. The sequence continues at coordinate 18,408 of NZ_JAAOHT010000062.1, forward strand.
ACTTGGCACGCGGCTGGACATGGCCTTCGACACCTTTGGGTTCGTGGTCGCACCACTCGTCGCGGTCTTCTGGGGCCAACTCCCCGTCCTGTACCTCTCGCTGTCGGCGGCCCGGTACGCCTATGTCGGCGGTATCCGCTGGCGGCGATACCGGGACCGACCGGTTTTCGAGCGGCCCGACAGCAACCTCGGGAAGTATCTCGCCGGCGTCCAGATGGTGTTTATCACTGCCGCACTCGTCCCTGTGGTACCGACAGAACTCGTCTTCAGGCTCACGCCGGTCGTCCTCGCACCGTCGCTGGCGGTGTTCCTTCGTGATTTCCTCGTTGCCAGTGGGCGACTCCCCCGCGAGTGGTTCGACCGGCAGCGTTGATACGTCTCTGTACCCATCATTCCATATGCTCTTTCTGACACACCTGCTCGCGGCCGCGATTCTGGGACGTGTGTCACGGCTGTCGCCGCTGTGGCTGGTGGTCGGGACCGCCGTGCCCGACGTGGTCGATAAGCCGCTTGCCATGGTCGGTGTCACCACCCTGTATCACTCTGTCGGTCACTCTGTTTTGCTCGTCATTGTGGCTCTCCCTCTAGCGCTTTCTGGGCGTGCCGGGCTGTCGGCAGCACTCGGGTGGGCGCTGCATCTCTCCCTCGATGCCCTTCACGTTGTCCTCAACGGTCGCCCCGGCGACGCGGTCTTTCTGCTCTGGCCTGCTGTCACTCCGACGGACCCACTGGCGCTCCCACCGGGGTCGTTCTTCCTGTACTACCTCTGGAGTCCATCGTTTTTTCTCGAAGTTATGCTCTGGCTGACTGCCGCGGGGCTGCTCATCAGGCACGTCACAAGAAGCGCCCGTGCTGGCCCGCGGGACCGAATCGATTGACCAACTCTGCTCCTGCGTACACTACAGCACCGCATTACAGCCCTGAACCGTCGCTGCATGGAACTACCAACACTGCTGGACTGAATCAGTCTCTGCCAACAGAACAACCAAATCGACAGTCTCTCGGACAGCGGCATCTCTTCTCACCTCAAATCACTGCCCGGCAAGGCTGACACACGCCTATACCTCCATTAGACGGCATTGCGCTCGGCCGTGGCCTGCTTGACGTACGCTCCGACGACATTTTCGATGATCGCTTCGCCGGCCTCGGCGGTTGCCGCCGTCGGATCACCGAGGACGCCGTTTTCAGTAATTGATTTGAATCCGTCACTTAGCAACCGAGCCGGCGAAATATCACCTTCAGGCCCGGGTTCGACATCCTCCATCCTGACGAGTCCCTCGTCGATGGCCAGCACAATCGCTGTCTCGGCGGCCCCGGCGTGAATTACATCTTGCTCGTACTCGATACCGGCCTTGCTGAGTCCCTGGTTCAGCAGTTGCATGTGTTCGTCGAGGTCGGCGAGCGGGATTACGGCGGCTTCGAGTTCACGTGCGATATCGGGTGCCACGGTTTTGACCGGTCCGAAGTTCCCACCGTGGGTCGGGACCAGCACGATGTGTTCGAAGCCGTGGGTATCGAGTGACCTGCAGTACGACCGGATGACATCCATCAATGTCTCGGGTGGAACGGTTATTGTCCCGGGGAACTCCATGTGATGCCCCGAACATCCGGGGCGGATTGTGGGGGCGGCAAGCGCATCACCCATCTCGGCCGCTATTCGCCGTGCGAGTTCATCCCCATCCAGCGTATCCATATTCAGCGGCAGGTGTGGGCCGTGCTGTTCGATCGAACCGACAGCTACGACCACTGTCCGTGTTCCGTTTTCGAGGGCAGACTCAATTTCTGGCCATGCCATCTCCTCAAGACACACTGACCTGCGAGAAGACATTGGTGTCAGTTTTCTGTCTTGAAACAAATACCTGCCGAAACCTGCAGACGATCATCTATCAACTGGCAGTGGATCCACTGTTGCCTCGCTTTTTTGTACTCAGAACTGGCTTTAGTCCTGCTGTGCCAGTAACTCGGTGTTAGCCTTCTACACAGTCAGTGCAGCGGCCAGCGCCGGGTAGCGAGGGCCCACCGCATTCTGTGCACGCATCAAGGCCTGCGCTGGGCTTTTCCTGTGGGACAGGTATTGTATTCAGTGCTTTTCGTAGCCGCTTCTTCATGTAGCGTAGTATTGCGGCCAGCTATTTTAGTATTTGGGGTAAAAGTGACTTAAACAGTTCAATCAGTGTGCGAAAAGACATATAATCTGCTGTGCGTGGCATAAAATAGTGCATTTGTACACGCACAACTACAATCCCCACTTCAGTGAGGCCGATAGCAGCGCGGCCAGTCAAAACAGGGTCAAAAGATGCCGACGGTCACTGCTGGCCAACAGCGCGGCCTGACCGTTCCTGCGCTTTCAGTGCCCACACGTTGGGATTCTCCTGCAGTTCGTACTCAGAGAGTAGGTTTGACTGGTATGCGTTATCGGCCAGTGACTCACGTGCGGTGTCCCATTCGTCAATTTCAATACGGCTGAGCGGGCCGGCGACGATCACACTCCGCCATGCACCGTCCGGACCAATATCGAAGGTGGTGAAACTCGCTACGTCAGCTTGCTCCGCATACGTCTCCTTTCGGAGCTCGGTGGTTGCGCCCAGAAACACGAAGTACAGGGTGTCCTCTCCGTCGTATCCGAAGGAGAGCGGCACGCCGTATGGCACTCCTTCAGCGGCCATCGACAGCACACCAACACCTCTCTCAGTTAGTACCTCATCAATGACCGAATCTTCCAACTCCGCGCCCAGTAAGGGCTGGAAATCTGAACTCATAGCTAAGATATGTTCCTGATACTGAATTAAAGCTGGATAAGATTCCCGGGAACTCGGAATCCGACTCCCGATTAACGAACCCGGGACGCACAGGAGCACAGAGCATCAATATAATAGGTAACAGCCGACGCCGGCCCCTGTCACCTGCTATCTGATTGCAAGCGTTTGTTACCTGTCAGCCCGAATGGGAGGTATGGCGATCGACCCACTGACAAACGACGAAGTTCTGGCGGCCCTCGAAGACTGTGAGGCGACGGCGGTCCCGACAGCACATATCTCTGCACGCCTTGCGGCCCCGAAACCGTATGTCACGACACACCTCCAGCAGCTCGCCTTGAAGGGACTCGTCGGATTCAACACACACAGAGGCGTTCGCCGCTGGCGGCTCACGGCTGCTGCAAGGGCAGCAAGTGAGTAAGGTACAGTCGCTCCTTCCTGCTGTCGTCTGGGCACTGCTGCCTTACAGAGCGCCGGGCTATGACCACACGGCTACGCGTCGGCGCGAATATCCCGATCGACGGCGTCCTTCGCAAGCGTGTCGAAGCGGTCCTGTGCGTCGTCTGCCAGCACGTAGCGCTCGTGGACATCATCCGGCTCTCTGCCGCGCCCGCTTGCCAGACCAACGACATGAGCGATTTTCTCGTAGTTATCTCTGACGAGCGAGCCAACGAGATCGGGGAGCCCGGCGCGGCCGGCGAGTTCCTCGGCGGCTGCACGGCCCGCGTACACCTGCTGTGCCGGCCGGTCGACTAAAACCATTGCAAACGGCGGCTCGTCGAACTGGGCCGTCAGAAACGACTGGGCAGACTCATCGTACCACGAGATCGCGCCGATATCGTCGACCTGTTCGAGGGCTTTCGCAGCCACTGAGCAGTACGGACATTCACCGTCGTAGATAAGAACCGAGCTAAAACGGGCCATACATCTACTAGGGGTTCTCGCTGGATATATTGTTGGATTGGGAGGGCTGTGGGTAGTGTCAGCGGCCAGTTCGAACAGTAATTTGCCTGTCTATTTCCTTGGACTGTTTCGTAATCAGTTCGTTCATACGGCACTAGCTATCACCACGGAATAATGCCCTCCACCGGACAGCTCCTCCGGACAGCGGATAGCCGTCGGACAGACCTCCTCGGCACTATCGCCTCGAATTCGCTTCCAATTGTTGGTGTTGCGTTCCTCGACTGGAGTGCGGCTGCATTGCTGTTTCTCTACTGGTTTGAGCTTGGTGTCGACTCAGTCTGGGCACTCGTCCGGGCAGTGTTCGCTGGTCGCCCGCCGGAGATTGAGACCGGCACCTTACTCATAGGACCGTTGGCGGCACGACAATACTCTCTCTCCGTCCCAAGAACCGGCCTGCGAGTCTATCTTACGACGTTGCTCGTGCTCCCAGTTACCATTCTCATCTTGGCGGCCGTCTGGTTGTTTACTGGGGCCCTGCTCGTCGGGCCACTGCCGGAACCCAGCACAGAGACGCTAACTGGTGTGCTACTGGCAACTGTCGGGATTTTCGTTCTGACGGGCGTTACAACGGTACGGAAGTACTTTTACAACGGGGAGTATCGGAACCACAACTCGACGACGGCGTTTCGTGGCCTGTTACCTCGGATATGCACCGTCTTTTTCGGTGGGATACTCACTCTGACACTGCTAACGGCCGCTACGGAGGGGCCTGAAGCGGAACTCGGCAGTCTTGATCCATCTGTCGTTGGACTGCCGCTATTACTTATGGTCGTTTGCTTCAAATTCATGTCTGACCTCTTGGGCGTCTATAGCGACCGCCTTGCCGTCTATTTTAAGTCATACGACCAGGAATACGGCTGGCAAACGGCCCCGCCGAAGGCACGGTCTATCGACGGGACACGCACTGCTGCACCTGAGTGCGCTCGCCCGGTTCGGTTGGGGCGGGTCATCGGCGGCCTCCTCAGACTCCCATACCACCCGGGAAGCGCATCTATCGGCGGTATAGGACTTCTCGTTGCGGCCCTGTTTGCAATTGGGGGTGCGTGGGACACCGTCGCCGTCATTGTTGCTGCAAGCGTTAGCATCCCGATTCTCCTGCTGTGTCTCGATCAGCTACTTCGATACGGGACGATCGAATACCGAATTGACCCTGATGCTGGTGTCCTCGTCGCATATGATCGTCTGTTTGGCACAGCACTCTGGCGCATCGAGTCGTGGGCGGAAAGCGGCCTGCGCGTTGAGAAGACCCCTCTCGATTCGCTGCTCGGAACAGAGACGGTTACTATCAAACACGCCGACGGCGAGTATCTACTGCCACATCTACCTGATGCCGCCGCAGTCGTCGCGGCGTTTGACCGACAACCCGAGCGGTCAGAACCGATAATCCCCGGTCGGGCTGGTCTACTCGGGTGAGTCGTCTGCGTGGCCCGCGGAAGGGTCGTTATCTATCCTTGGAGACGGTGTCACCGGTCCACAGGTCATAACCGACGACAAGCGCCATGCCACTCGTCGGTATGACCAACAGCAGTCTGCCAACGGGTGAGAAGCCGGCCATCGAGAGACCGATGTACGCAACAGCGAGTACTGGTGGGACAGTGAGGGCGGCACCGAGTCGAGTACTGTCTGCCCGCAGGTAGCCGATGCCCCAGCCGACGAGTCCCAGGATTACGAACGGGATCGCAAGAGCCCAGATGAGGAAGGCGGTGAGTTCTCTCCCGATATCGTCCGTTCCAGCTGTGGTGAACAACAGTGTCCCAAGCAAACAGGCCCCAGTCCCAAAGAGAGCGCCGAATGCGAACGCGCGCTGCAAGCGTGACATCGAGGTGCTGTCACGCCTGAGCACTGCACTTAGACCGACTACTAGTAGTGCATTTGCGCCTATGATGAGTCCGGGCCTGAGCGTCTGTTGCACCCAAATTGCGCTAAACGGCGGCGGGTTGAACACATACGAATCTCCCGGTCGCGGTGTCGGCCAGAGTTCAAGCGGCACTGTGGTGACGAGCAGACAGACTGCACTTAGGCCGAGGAGCGAACCGGCGATCTGAGATGAGCGACGCCACATAACAGGTCACTCACCTCCGAGAGCCACAACAGTGCCATCCGGAGAGACGCCCACGACTCCGCCATCGAGTATCGCCAGTGAAACAGCCTGATATTCGACCGGATACTGCCACACTGCCTCGCCGAAACGCGTTGTGAATGCGGTGAGACCATCTTCGCGCTGGAACGTGAACACAGCGTCATCAGCCGCGGCAGTCACCGCTCCACCGAGCTTGATTTCCGAGCACCACCGGGGCTCCGGTGGGCCGTCATCGACCCGGTCAAACGCGAACGTCGCGCTGGATGCCTCACCCGGGCGCTCGATTGCGTACACGCCTTCGGGCGTCACGACCGGAAACTCAAGTGACCGCCTGTTGTCGAGACGCCACTGCTCGGTCCCGTCTGTGAGTGACCGGCCGAGCAGGTCGCCGTACGTGTTGCTCACGTAGACCGTCCCATCGGACACGACAGGATATCCACCGGGCCGGTCCGAGCGTCGCCACTGGACCACCCCGGTTGCGGCGTCTATCGCAACTATCTCCGTACCGGCCACAACGACAGTGTCGTCTGCCACGGCCAGCCTCGTCCCGTCGGCGTCTGCCGTCCACTGCCGGTTTCCATCGTCGGTATCAAATCTCGCTACTCCATCAGTCGTGGGAACGAATAGGGCGTCATCAGTCACTGTTGGAACGCCCGCCCCGGCCGTGTCGGTGTTTCGCCACGCAACAGCGCCGTCCGCAACTTCGAGTGCAGCGATACCGTCCGCCATCGCGAGAAAGACACGACCGTTAGCAATCACTGGTGACGTTGCGCCGTCTCCAATGTCGACTGCTGACGGGACTGTTGCTGGTGTGAATTCGCGCCGCCACTGCTCTGTCCCGTCACGGAGCGACAGCGCGACGACACCGGTTGGAGTCGCTAGCACGACAGTTTCGTCCGCGACGACGACCGCGCTTACACTCGTGTCTTCACCGCCAGTAGCGGATGGAGAAACATCTGCTTGCCAGCTGACCGATGGTGCTGTCGTTTTCATCTGGACTGGTGCATAGCCCGTGTTCGCTGCATCGAACCGCGGTAAGGGCCACGAGCCATCGGGTACCGTCTCGAAGCCGGGGTTCTCGATACCCGATTCAACGGTATGTGATGGGTCTGGCGCGCCCTCATCGGGGCACGTCGACGAACAGCCAGCGACGCTGGCGACTGTTCCGGTGGCGACCATTCCGAGGAATGTCCGCCGCGATGTGGAGGGCATCGACTGTTCGTTTCGATACCTGCACAAAAAATGTTAACAAGATATCCCGACGAGCAGGAATTTCTCTCCTGGGGACACAGACCGTTCAGTCATCTCCAAGCCAATAGTCGGATGAAACCCGTTCTACCATGTATTGGCGGCTCTGCCTGTGATAAATCCAGCAAAGCTTAGTGAACCGTTCGCAATAGCGTTTCCATGGCCGAAACGACACTCGCGACGATGGACGAATTATTGGAAGGCGCTTTAAATGACGTGGACGACCCTGAAGTCCGATATAAACTCAGAAGTGCGCGACAACTTCTGCAAGTCGTTCAACAGCGGCAGGATATCATCGACGAAGCCATCGACACTGCGATTGAGGATGAGGCAGTCCTAGAAAACCTCCGCGATCTTGGCTATACTGAGTAATACGGCACTAGCTGCCTGTTGACACAGAACAAGTCTTTTGTCCCTCTCAACCAACGTTTTGGCATGACAGCAGATACTGCTGAGCAGCTCAGAGCGGAATTAGAGTCGGTGTTCACGAACGCAGAGTACCCCGTCGAAGAACCGATGGAACTGGTGCCAGCCCTGCCAGACGGTCCCGGTACGACATTTGAGGCGGGTGATGTACGCGTCGGGGTGATGGATTTCGGTGCAGAATACGCCGACTATCAAGAGTACCCGTACGAGACGGCAGAGGCCCTCATTGACGATCTGATGACTGGGTTTCGGGAAGAAGGACTGTTTGACTGAGCCGGATTTTCCGTCTCACCTCTCTACGGGGTGACAGCCATCCGCTACTCAGCAGTGGCAACAAAGCCGTATCAACTGCCGCGTTGAATAGCGATCTAATCGGCGGTTATCACGGGTTAGAAGGACGAAGCCGAGGAAATCAATTCTGGCTATGGAAGTCGATCTCCTCGACTTCGTTGAGCAGTGTCGGCAGCTAGTCAA